>CAYOHO010000045.1:0-3178 GCA_964403755.1 uncultured Oscillospiraceae bacterium | reverse complement strand
GCTTTCGGCTGGTTCAGCTTTCGGCTGGTTCAGCTTTCGGCTGGTTCAGCTTTCGGCTGGTTCAGCTTTCGACTGGTTCAGTTGAAGTCGGGCGCCCGGTTGGCGCTGAGCAGGAAGTTGGTGATGCGATCCTCGACCAGCGCCATGACAGCCTTGTTGGCTTCCGCCAGCTGGGCGGGATCGATCTTCCAGACATCGACGTCCGGCATGCGCTGCACCTTGAGGACGCGCTGGAACTCAATTTCAAGATCGGTCGCGATATTGATCTTGCTGACACCGCCAGCATCCAGGGTGATGGCGCGCTGGACGGTCTTGGCCGGCAGGCCGGACCCACCATGCAGGACCAGCGGGACGTCTGTGAGGCGACGGATCGCTTCGATGCGTGCGTAGTCGATCTTGGGGTCCTTGACGGGATAGACGCCATGGGCCGAGCCGACAGAGACGGCCAGGGCATCAACACCGGTGCGGCGGACGAACTCGGCTGCCTCTTCCGGCACCGTGTAGAGCAGGCTGTCCTGGTCGGTCTCAAGCTTGTCGGTGGTCAGGATGCGGCCCAGTTCGGCCTCGACTGAAACACCGCGTGGATGGGCGTACTCAACCACTTCACGGGTCAGCCGGGCGTTGTCATTAAATTCGAGGGCGGAGGCATCGATCATGACCGAGGTGAAGCCGGCGTCGATCGCTTCCTTGATGCGCTCGAAGTCCTTGGTGTGGTCGAGGTGCAGCACGGCCGGAATCGTGAACCGGTCCTTCAGTTCGAAGAAGCGGTCGGCAAAGCGCTTGGCCGAGCAGTTGAACCAGTTCAGCTCGTTTGAGGAAATCTGGACGATGACCGGCGACTTCGTGTTTTCCGCCGCCCGGAGCACGGACTCGATCAGGAAGGTGTTGCGGGGAGAGAACGAGCCAAT
Organism: uncultured Oscillospiraceae bacterium; assembly: GCA_964403755.1. Classification (GTDB taxonomy): domain Bacteria; phylum Bacillota; class Clostridia; order Saccharofermentanales; family UBA5734; genus JAXGXQ01. Next base: position 2,270 of record CAYOHO010000045.1, on the reverse strand, counting down.
TCCGTAATGGCCTTTCTGGGCAATCGGGAGCATTTCCTTGAGGGTCATGATCTTCATGGGTGGTACTTCCTTTCTGCTTTGGCTGGGCAGTGAACTGGCCATTCCCGGAGCAGGGTCCGGTTCTGGCATCGGTCGTCTGATTCTTCCGGCTTCAGGGGTCTTCCCGGTCTTTGTCTGCAGTCATGAACGCCGTGACCGCCTGGTACAGGCGGCGGTATTCCCGATAGCGCCCGTCGTATTGTTCGGTCAAGCTGCTGTCGGGACTGACCAGGCTTTCGAGGGCACGCGCCCGGGTCCGCTGGACCGTGAAGTCGGTGACGGCGCCGCAGGCGCGGGCTGCCTGCATCGCGGCGCCGATGCCGGTTGCTTCCTTCAGGTCGGTGATCGTGAGGTCGCGGCCGAGGATGTCGCTCTTGGTGTTCATGAGCGATCGGTTTCGGGTTCCGCCGCCGACCGAGAGGATGCGGCCGAGCGGGATGCCAAGCTGTTTCAGGGCGTCCATGATCCAGCGCGCCTCGAAGGCGATGCCCTCGAAGATGGCCTTGACCATGTCGTTGACATCCGTGTTGGCTATCATTCCATAGAACAGGCCCTTGCGGTCCGGATCTGTGTGGGGCGAACCGGCGCCGTTCACATAGGGATAGTAGAGCAGGCTGGAGGGCTCGCGCTGGCGCGCCTCCTGGGCGAACAGCGAGTAGCCGACATCGCCGTTCACCGAAAGGATGCGGCGCATCCATTCGATCGAGGCACCGGAGCCGGGAATATTGGCGATCCAGTAGTAGCGGCCATCAGCAAAGCAGCCCTGGTTGAGGCAGGCGGCAAACGTCTGCTCGTCCAGGCGGGGCGTATCGCTCAGGCCGAAATAGACCTCGGATGTGCCCATGGAGTTCACGACGGTGTCCGGCTGGTCGTCGCCGACCGCGACGGCGGCACAAAGGTGGTCCTGGCCGCCGGAAACAATGGCCACATCGGGAGCGAAGCCGAGCGCTGCCGCCAGTTCCGGACGCAGTGTTCCGGCGATGCCGCCCATGGGGATCACCTGCGGCAGCTTGCCGTCCAGGCCAGCCGCTTCGACGAGCTGCGGATCCCAGCGGCGGTCGCGAAGGTTATACAGCAGGGTTCGGCAGGCCTGGCTTTCGTCCATGACAAAGGAGCCGCAGAGGCGGTTGAGCACCAGGTCGGTAACTGAAAGCCAGCGGTGCATGCGCGCGAAGATGTCCGGCTGCTCAAGCCGCAGCTGGATCAGGCGCGAGACGGAATACTTCGGGTGGTAGATGATGCCGGTGCGGCGGAAAAGGTCGAAGGCGCCAAAGCGGTCCAGCAGGATCTGACCGTAGGCCTTGCTGCGCATGTCGTTCCAGGGCACGATCGGATAGAGGGCCTGGCCGTCCTTGTCGACCGGCAGTCCGGCTTCGGCCATGCTGGTCACGCCGATGGCCCGGATTGAGCGGGGATCGATGCCGGCTGCCAGGCTGCGTATCTGGCCAAGGACGATGCGCCAGATTTCATCTGGCTCATAGCACAGTCCGATATCCTGACGCTCATTCAGCGGATGGGGGGCGAGCTCGGTGCGGACAAGATCCAGCCGGCTATCCAGGAGGCAGGTCTTGATGTGCGTTGTTCCGACATCGATTCCAAGAAAATGCATCAAAGCCTCCTCATGCCGGCTGGGTGCGCACCGGATCCACCTGGACGGGGTCTGTGCATACATAGAAGCATACATGGCAGCGGAGGCAGGGTCAACCCTCGACTCCCATGAAATGACCACACAATACAAATACTTGCCCATTTTTTGACACGATCGGCTATTCAGCCAATTAACATTACGGTTCTTAGTCAACTGTTGGTTGTCTTTTGGCACACATGCTCATTTTGAGCCGATTCTGGCATGCTTGATCGAGGGAAGCACCGGTGGGTGTCTGAAAGGACAATCAGACTGGGCAGGCCGGATATATCGAACGGGGCGTTCAGGAGATCGGGCGACAGTTTCTGTGGGAAATATCTTTGAGATTGCCAAATAAATGTTTGACATCGGGCCCGAGCGGTGATAGTATAGACAAGCACCCTAACCGGAGCACTCGCTCGTGTGGCGGAATCGGCAGACGCAGCGGACTTAAAATCCGTCGGACTCATAATCCGTGCCGGTTCGAGTCCGGCCACGAGCACCAGAGATGCTCAGCCGATCGTACCGGATGGGATGAAAATGTAAATCGTGATACCGCGGAGTGGAGCAGTTGGTAGCTTGTCGGGCTCATAACCCGAAGGTCGCA
>CAYOHO010000044.1:0-9870 GCA_964403755.1 uncultured Oscillospiraceae bacterium | reverse complement strand
GGCGCGGGTGGAGTTGAGGATGTTCTCGTCGGCAGCGTATTCGCGCTCCGGGCCTTGACGGTGTCGGCGAGCTTGTTGACGCCGCGCTCCATTGCATGACGGGCATCCTCTGCGTATTTCAGGTCCTTAGCCATTGCGTTTTCCTCCTCTTGATCCGGCAGTCGTCACTCGACGATGGCCAGGATGTCGTTCTGACGAAGAATGGTGTATTCGACATTGTCCATCTTGATCTCGGTGCCGGCGTACTTGCTGATCAGGACCCGGTCGCCGACCTTGACCTGCATCACAACGTCCTTGCCGTCCACGACGCCGCCGGGGCCAACGGCCACGATCTCGGCAACCTGGGGCTTCTCCTTGGCGGAGCCGGGCAGGACGATACCGCTCTTCGTCGTCTCTTCAGTCTCGGACATCTTGATGACAACTCTGTCTCCCAATGGTTTGATGGTCATATGTTTGCCTCCCTAATGATTGATCATCTTGGATACGATGACATCTTTTAGCACTCTGGCAATGCGAGTGCTAATGCACAAGACCTAATATAAAAGTTTTGTTTTGGACTGTCAAGAGTCAAAGATACCGGCTTTTCCAGCTGCGGAACCCTGCGGGCGGCGGATTCCGCGCCGGCCGGGCAGGCTTTGGCAGCACCGTTCCTGCGGGCGCACGAGGCCATGGGCAGGCGACGCCGGGCAGGCTGGTGGCCAGAACAGCAAACGTCGAGGCAGGGCCGGCCGTACTGCGGGCATTGCCCGCTGCGCCACCGGCCAGTCGGGCGCCGCTTTCAAGGGACGCCGTATTCAGAAGATGAGCAGAAGCGGATTGCTGCGGTAGAGCCAGGCAAGCAGGGTGGTCTCGTTTACGGCCTTGGCCACGCCCGGCAGCCAGGGGGCAGCCAGCGTCACCAGCAGCAGGACAACCGAGACGATCAGCAGCGCATAGGCCGCGCCGGCAAAGAAGCCGGCGAAGCGGTTCAGCGGCCCGATGACGGGCAGGCTGTTGAGCAGATGGGAGATCGTCTGCAGCACAAGGCGGAGCAGGAGCAGGATGACGCCGAACAGGACCATGAAGACCAACGCCGTCAGCGCCAGCCCGGCCAGGCTGGCGGCCAGGGCGGCAAACGGCGAGGCCGTGCCGGCCGTGCTGCCGGCATTGCCCGCTGCGCCGCCGGCCAGTCTGGTCAGCAGTGAGGACTGCAAAAGCGGCGGCAGACCGGAAGCGGCAACGGCCTGCGGCGGCGACTGGGCCGTACGGCCGAGGATCCGGAGGATGCTGGCGGCAAGTCCGGACTTGAGGCTGAGGAAGAGCGGCTGGCTCTCCAGAAAGGCGTATAGCGGACCGATCGCCAGACGGGCGGCAACCAGCGCGGCAAGCGTTGCGAGCAGGCGGCCGATGATGCCGACCAGGCCCTCGCGCAGCCCGGTCAGGGCGAACCAGAGGAGGAAGGCGAGCAGGAAACCGTCAAGCAGATAGCGCAGCATCGGCCAGCCTTCCTTCTGTTATGCGGCGGCGGCTGACGAAGCGGCCGGCTTGGCCGTCGTCGCTGCCGTGGTTGCATCAGCGGTGGTCGTGGTATGCTTCGGGCCAGTGGTTTCGCTGGTGGTTCCCGAGGACGTCGACAGGGTCGAGGTGGAATCGGTCGTCGTTTTCGTCGTTGTGGAGCTGCTGGTTGTCCGGGTCGTCGTGGCACTCGAGGCGGTTGTGGTCGCCTTGGTCGTAGCCTTCGTGGTCGGCGCAGTCGTCACCTTGGTGCCCGAATTGGGCGCTCCGGGGATCTTCTTCACCGGGTCGAAGGGGTAGGTGCGGCCGTAGATGAACTGCTGCAGGAGCGGAATCATGCCGTTGTAGTCGCAGCGGTTGACCCAGACCGGCTCCGGATCCTCGACGAAGTAGCCGTTGATCGGGATCTGCAGCTGCTCGATCTTGCCGTTCATCAGGGGCACGGTGCTGAGGCCGAACGTGGTCAGCTGGGTCTTGGAGAAGTTGGTCGTGATGAAGCCGAGGCCCTTGGTGATCATGCTGGTCTTCGTGCCGATGCCGGCCTGCATGAAGCGGTCCAGCAGCGCCTGGATGATGATGCGCTGACGGCCCATGCGGGCGTAGTCACTGTCACCCTTGCGGATGCGGCCGTAGGCGACGGCCTGGCGGCCGTCGAGCAGCTGCATGCCGGGACCCTTCAGCTCGGGCGATTTGCGTGTATCCGGATAAATCGCGTTCTGGTAGATGATCATCTGGTTGGTGTACCAGACCTCATCCTTGTCCACATTGATGTTGACGCCGCCGGCCACGTCGACCAGTTCCTCCATGCCGCGCATGTTGACGATGACGTAGTTCTCGATGTTGAGGCGGAAAGTGTCGTTGACGACGCGCATCGCCAGGGCCGGGCCGCCGTACGAGTTGGCTGCGTTGATCTTGGCCGGGTCGCTGTGGCCCGGCATCCAGACCAGCATGTCGCGCTGCAGCGAGGTCAGCTTGATCTTCTTGTTGCCCTGGTCGATGGTGAGGATCATCATCGAGTCCGAGTTGGTCTGTAGCTCTTCCTTGTCGCGGGCGTCCACGCCCAGGAGCAGGACATTGATGACGCCCTTCTCCTCCGGTGCCGGATTGGACAGGCTCTCGGTCGGCACGTTGTACTCGCTCGGAATCGTCATCTGGGCATCGGTCGGGCTGACAATATTGACGTTGTCGAGCGCCTTGTTCCAGAGCAGGTAGGCAGAGCCCACAAGGCCGAGTATCAGAATCAGGATCACCACCAGGGTGATCTTGAGTCCGCGGTGGCGGCGGCGCTGGCGGGGATCGCGGCGTCCGGGGCCGCCATGGCTGCCATGACCGGATCCGCCATGTCCGGGGCCTGCCGGTCCGCCGGGACCGCCGGGACCACCGGGGCCACCGTAGCCGGAGCCGCCGGGGCCGCCCTGGCTGGAGCCGCCAAAGCCAGAACCGCTTGAGCCGTTGTCGTAGGCATGGTAGGGCGCGCCAGGATGGGCGGAGCGTCCGGGAATGGCACCGGCACGCGAGCGCAGCGGCGAGGGCCGGTGGCGCGGCGGCAGCACTTCGCTGACCGGAATGCGGCGCAGCTGGCTCTGGGGAGCGGCTGCGGCCGAGAGAGCGTCCGGCTGGCCACCGGGGAAAGGTACGGCGACGGCCGGGGCCGGCTGTATCGGGCGGGTGAGCGTCTTGCGCTTGTTCTTCACAGATAGTTGACCTCCAGGTCAGGATGGCAGGTGCAGATGCAGATGCTGGGAAGTGATGCTATTGTCTGCGGGGCGTTCAGCCGCCGTAGCCGTTCGGATTCTTTGCCTGCCAGCGGGCCGTGTCGCGGCACATGTCGGCGAGCGTCTTCTGCGCGGCCCAGCCAAGCTGGCGACTGGACTTTGACGGGTCGGCATAGCACTCGGCGATGTCGCCCGGCCGGCGGGGATCGATCTGGTAGGGGACGGGCAGGCCGGAGGCTTCCTCGTAGGCGTGGATGATCTCGAGGACGCTGTAGCCGTGGCCGGTTCCAAGGTTGATGGCCTCCAGGCAGGGGCCCTTGGCGGCAAAGTCAATCGCACGGCAATGGCCCTGTGCCAGGTCGACCACGTGGATGTAGTCGCGCACACCCGTGCCGTCAGGCGTCGGGTAGTCATTGCCGAAGACATGGAGGACCGGACGGCGGCCGGCGGCCACCTGGGCGATGTAGGGCATCAGGTTGTTGGGGATGCCGGCGGGATCCTCGCCGATCAGGCCGGACTCGTGCGCACCGATCGGGTTGAAGTAGCGCAGGAGGACGATGCTCCAGGACGGGTCGGATACATGCAGGTCGCGCAGGACCTGCTCAATCATGAGCTTGGTCCAGCCATAGGGGTTCGTGCAGAAGAGCGGGGCGTCCTCAGTGATCGGCACCTTCTCGGGAATGCCGTAGACCGTCGCCGACGAGGAGAAGACGATTCGGCGGCAGCCGGCTTCGGACATGACTTCAAGCAGGGTCAGCGTGCTGTCGAGGTTGTTGCGGTAGTAGCGGAGCGGCTGGCTGACCGACTCGCCGACGGCCTTGAGGCCGGCGAAATGGATGACCGAGTCGATGGCCTGTTCGGCGAAGATGGCCGACAGCATCTTGCGGTCGCGCAGGTCGGCATTGTAGAAGGCAAAGTCGCGGCCGGTGATGGCGCGGACACGGTCCAGGGCCACGGGGCTGCTGTTGGACAGGTTGTCGACGACCACCAGCTCATGTCCTTCGCCGAGCAGTTCGACGCAGGTATGGCTGCCGATGTAGCCGGCTCCGCCCGTGATCAGTATTCTGCTCATTCGATGTCCTCCGAGGATATTCAGCAGCCGGCGCCCTCCGGGCGTCGTCCGTTTCATGATTCAGGACCGGAATGGGTGCCTGTCTCCCGCGGCGGACTTGCCGGTCATGCCAGCGGCTGTGTGCGCGCGGCTGACTTTCGGGGCTTCCGGGGCAGGCTTGAAAACCGGCTGGGATAGCCGGGATTCGTATCAGGATATCATGAAATCGACAAAAAAACCATTGACAATGGCACAAAGGCAGCCCTCGCCGACCGATGCAACTGCAGCAGGCGGACCATTTCCGCGGCCGGCGCGCCGTCCATTTGCACAGTTCAGCGCCCGGTGCGCACAGTGGCCGCCGCATCGGCAGACGGCTGGACCGGTGCCGGCGAACCTGGCTGGCCGGATGCCGGGGTGATGGGCTGGCCGGATGCTGGGGCGGGCACCTGAACCGGTGTCTGGGCGGGTGTGGGATAGGCAAATTCAACACCGAGCGCGCGCAGGCATTCGAGGGCGAGCATGAGGATGGCCTGCTGCTCGGCCAGGAAGCGGCTGTACTCGACTTCGTCGACAAAGCACTGCACGAGCACATTGAGTGCCGTCGCATTGAGATTCTCGAAGCTGACCAGCAGGCCGTCGGCCAGGACCCGCTCGCGGCTGGCGACCGCTTCGCGGAGCCGGATCGTCAGCTGAGCCAGGGTCGCGGGCGGCGTGCTGTTGGCGATGGGGATGAAGAAGCGGACGCGGCGCTTGCCCATGCGCGAGAAATTGGTGATGAACGAATTGCTGAGCTTGCCGTTGGGAACCGTGACGACAGCCTGCGTGAAGGTACGGATGCGCGAGCTGCGGAAGCCGATCTCCTCGACGATGCCCTCGATGTCGGGGGTCGATATGTAGTCGCCGATCTCGAACACGCGGTCGGCCATGATCGTGATGCCGCCCAGCAGGTTGGCAAAGGTGTCCTGGGCGGCGAGCGAGAGGGCGAGTCCGCCGATGCCGAGGCCGGCCAGCAGGCTGCTGATGTCGAAGCCCCAGACGCGCAGGAACATGAACAGGCCGAGGATGACGGCCGCCACCTGGATGGAGCGGCGGTAGAAGTTGTGGATCGCGGCCGACGGCTGGTGTCCCCGGCGCTGGGACAGGTCATGGCTGATCTCGGTGAAGGCCGTGGCGATGCCGGCCAGGAGCATGCAGAGGACGATGACATAGAGGGTGGAGCCGACGCTGCCGAGGAAGGCGGCGACCGGCGCGCCAAAGGTCAGCAACAGCGGGCTCGTGGCGGCGGAGAAGCCGAGCGCGACGATGAGCCACTGGATGCCGGGCACGACACCACTGGAGAGGCGGGTGGCGGCGGACTCGTCGCGCACGTTCAGCCGGCGGACGATGAAGCGGGCCAGGCGCCCGAGCGCCTTGCGCAGCAGGATGGCCGCCAGCAGGATGAGGATGGCCGCCAGATAGGCGGAAAGCGGGTTGCCGAGGAAATGACGGCTGAAAAACTCGGGCAGGCCCGGAACGGGTGCGGTCAGGCGGGTGATGACGGTGCGGATCAGACGCTGGGCAGCCGTCTCGACTGGCTGGAGCAGGCCGGTCTGCAGCGCATTGGCTTTGAGGGCATTGACTTTGAGGACATTGGCTGCCAGGGCATTGGCTGCCAGGGCGGCCGGCCGCGCGGCGGTGAGGCTGGACGGCAGCGCGGCGGCTGGGGTGGCAAGGGCGGCAGACAGGCAGGCGAAGGCCGGCAGGTGCATGATTTCCTCCTCGGGGGTGGGTTGCCAGGGTCCGGTGCCAGGGGCAGGGCTGCAGGGCGGGCATGCGGATCGTGCCGCGGCGGTGCGGGCGGGCCGATGGCCGGCGGCGCGGGCAGACAGGTTCACTTTCCATATCCTACCACACCTGATAAAATAAATCGTATCGCTTTGACAGAAAGGATGGACTGCACGTGACCGGCGACACCCCCAAGAAGAAGCGCCGGTGGCTGTCCCGACTGATGGACTTCCACCGGCAGAACCAGATGCGGCTCACGGGCGCCGCCCTTTTCACCATATTCTCCGCCATCGCCTCCCTGCTGCTGCCGCTCGTGTTCAGCTTTGTCATCGACACGCTGATCGACAGCCAGCCGGCCCGCCTGCCGGCGCCGCTCCTGGCCCTCTACGAGGCCATCGGCGGCCGCGCCTACCTGCTGCCGCGGCTTTACTGGATGGGTCTGCTGATCCTCGTCATCGTCCTGCTCGATGGCGTCTTCCAGTTCCTGCGCGGCAAGTGGATCGCGGTCTATGCCGAGGACGGCTCGCGCCGCCTGCGCGAGGCGCTGTTCAGCCACCTGCAGCGGCTGCCCTTCTCCTACCATGCCCGCGCCGAGACGGGCGACCTGATCCAGCGCTGCACCTCCGACGTCGACACGGTGCGCCGCTTCATCGGCACCCAGCTGCTCGAGATCGTGCGCAGCTTTTCGCTGGTGGCCTTCTCGATCACGGTGATGTTCCTGATCAACGTGCCGATGGCACTCATCGGCACGGCCGTGACGCCGCTGATCTTCGTCACGTCGATGGTCTACTTCAAGAAGGAGCGGGCCGCGTTCCTGAAGTGGGACGAGGCCGAGGGCGACCTCTCGACGACGCTGCAGGAAAGCCTGACCGGCGTCCGCGTCGTCAAGGCGTTTGCGCGCCAGGCGTTCGAGTGCGCCAAGTTCAGCGAGAAGAACACGGCCCTGCGCAAGTTCGGCTGGAAGACGTACCTGATCATCGCCAACTTCTGGATGTTCTCCGACTTCATCTGCATCCTGCAGGTAATGGTGGTCACGCTGGCCGGAACCATCCGCGTGATCCAGGGCAGCCTGACGCTCGGCGAGATGGTCGTCTTCGTCTCCTACACCGAGCTGTTGCTCTACCCGCTGCGCAACCTGGCGCGCATGCTCGCCGATGCCGGCAAGATGCAGATCTCGTTCGGGCGCCTGCAGGAGATCCTCGACGAGCCGACCGAGCCGGACGACGCCGGCCTGGAGCAGCCGGACCTCGCCGGCCGCATCGAGTTCAGCCACGTCTGCTTCGCCTACGAAGGCCAGCAGCGTCCGGTTCTCGAGGACATCACGTTCCGCATCGAACCGGGCGAGACCATCGGCATCATCGGCCCGACCGGCTCCGGCAAGTCGACGCTGCTCTACCTGCTGCAGCGCCTGTACGAGCCCGGGAGCGGCGAGATCCGGCTCGACGGCATCGAGATCCGCCGGATCGCGCGCGAAACGGTGCGCCGCAGCGTCGGCCTGATCCTCCAGGAGCCATTCGTCTTCTCGCGCAGCGTGCTGGAGAACATCCGCCTGCCGCGTCCCGAGGCCACGCCCGAGGACGTTCACGCCGCCGCCCGCACCGCTGCCCTGCATGCCGACATCGAGCGCTTCGAGAGCGGCTACGAGACGGTGGTCGGCGAACGCGGCGTGACGCTTTCCGGCGGCCAGAAGCAGCGCCTGACGATTGCCCGCACCCTGATCCGGGAATGCCCGATCCTGATCTTCGACGATTCGCTGAGCGCCGTCGATACCGATACCGATGCCCAGATCCGCAGCGAGCTGCGCAGCCGGCGCTGCCGGGCGACGACCATCATGGTCTCGCACCGGATCTCGACCCTGGCCGAGGCCGATCGCATCCTCGTGATCGAGGGCGGCCGCATCACGGCAGAGGGCACGCATCATGAGCTGATCAGCCAGCCCGGCCTGTACCAGCGGGTATTCCAGATCCAGAACATCCTGGCCGAGGAGGTGAACGCATGAGCCCGGCAGCCGAGGACCGCGACTTCTCCACCCACCTCAGCATCGGAACCTGGCGGCGCTTCCTGGGCTATGTCGCCATGCTGCGCCGCGAGTTCATCCTGCTGGCCTTCTTCATGGCGGCCCTGGCCGGCCTGGAAAGCGTCGCCCCGCTGATGACGCGCTACGCCATCGACAACTTCATCGCCCGCAGCTCGCTCGACGGCCTCGTCCCCTTCGCCGCCGTGTTCTTCGTCATCGTCGTCCTGACGGCCGTGACGATCCGCTATTTCCTCTACTTCGCCGGACGCATCGAGACCGGCCTCAACTTCGAGATCCGCAAGGCCGGTTTCGAGCACCTGCAGCAGCTGAGCTTCTCCTACTACGACCGCACGCCGGTCGGCTGGATCATGTCGCGCATGGTCGCGGACACCAACCGGCTCAGCGAAGTCGTCGCCTGGGGCCTGGTCGACATCGCCTGGGGCTTCACGACCATCGCCGCCATGCTGGTCGCCATGTTCTTCCTCGACGCCCGCCTGGCCCTGATCGCCCTCGCCGTGATCCCGGTGCTCGGCGTCATCGCCTGGTTCTTCCAGCAGCGCCTGCTGCAGACGCAGCGGAAGATCCGCCGCATCAACTCGCGCATCACCGGGCTCTTCAACGAAGGCATCATGGGCGCGCGCACCAGCAAGACGCTGCGGCGGGAAGCCCTCAACAGCGTGGAGTTCGACGCCTCGGCCGATGAGATGTACCGCGAGTCGGTGCGCTCGGCCGTCTTCGGCGCCCTCTTCCTCCCCATCGTCTCCTTCCTGGGCGCCATCGGCTCAGCCCTCGTGCTGACGATCGGCGGCAATGCCGTCATCTCCGGCGTGATCCTGACCGGCACGCTCTATGCCTTCATGACCTACATGACGCGCATCTGGGACCCGATCCGCCACCTGGCGCGCATCCTGACCGAGCTGCAGTCGGCCCAGGCCGCCGCCGAGCGTGTCATGACGATGCTGTCGGAAAAGCCCGACATCGGCGACCGGCCCGAGGTTGCCGCCCGCTATGGCGCGGCCGACGGCGAAGGCCCCGAGCCCTGGCCGGCGATCGCCGGCGAGATCGTCTTCGACGACGTCAGCTTCAGCTACGGCGGCGAGGAGCAGATCCTCGAGCACTTCAGCCTCAAGGTTCCGGCCGGGCAGACCATCGCGCTCGTCGGCGAAACCGGCGCTGGCAAGAGCACCATCGTCAACCTGGCGTGCCGGTTCTACGAGCCAACGGCCGGCAGCATCCGCATCGACGGCCGCGACTACCGCGACCTGCCAATGCTCTGGCTCTACCGCAGCCTCGGCTATGTGCTGCAGACGCCGCACCTGTTCAGCGGCACGGTTGCCGAGAACATCCGCTACGGCAGCCTCGAGGCGACCCAGGAGCAGATCGAGCACGCCGCCCGGCTGGTCAGCGCCCACGATTTCATCCTCCGGCTCGAGAGCGGCTACGACACGCAGGTCGGCGAAGGCGGCAGCCGCCTCTCCACCGGCGAGAAGCAGCTGATTTCGTTCGCGCGTGCCATCCTGGCCGACCCGCGCATCTTCGTGCTCGACGAGGCCACCTCGTCGGTCGACACCGAGACTGAGCAGATGATCCAGCGCGCCATCTCGGTCGTGCTTGCGGGGCGGACCTCGTTCGTCATCGCCCACCGCCTGTCGACCATCCGGAAGGCAGACCGCATCCTTGTCATCGAGGGCGGGCAGATCATCGAGGACGGCACGCATGGCGAGCTGATGCGGCGGCGCGGCCACTACTACCAGCTCTACCTCAACCAGTTCATCAGCGAGACGATCGACGGCACGACCATCCACGGCAGCCTGCCGACAGCGAGCGCG
>CAYOHO010000043.1:0-9931 GCA_964403755.1 uncultured Oscillospiraceae bacterium | reverse complement strand
GCCCTCCGCCATCCACGCCGGCGGCCTGCGCTACCACGGCATGTCGCCGATCCTGAGCAAGCTCTACCATGACGGTATCCTCGACGAGGCCCGCGCCGTCGGCCAGAAGAGCGTCTTCGACGCCGCCACGCTGTTCGCCCGCCACGAGACCATCCTGGCCGCCCCCGAGTCCTCGCACGCCATCCGCGTCGCCATCGACGAAGCCCTGAAATGCAAGGAAACCGGCGAGGCCAAGACCATCCTCTTCGGCCTGACCGGCACCGGCTACTTCGACATGGCCGCCTACATGCAGTACACGGCCGGCGAAATGGTCGACTACGAGCTGACCGACGACGAGCTGAACGTCTACTTCGACACCCTGCCGCAGCTGCCGGGCGACAAGGCCTGAGAACCGATCGCCCGGACATGACTGCCGCAGCGAGCCTCCCGGACATGGACGCCGGAACCGGTCGCCCGAACGCCGCTAACGGAACCAGTCGCCCGGTCATCGTCGCCGGAGCTGGACCCGCCGGGCTGATGGCCGCCACCGAAGCCGCCCTGGCCGGCTGCCCGGTCGTACTGCTGGAAAAGATGCCCGCCCCCGGGCGCAAGCTGCTGATCACCGGCAGCGGACGCTGCAATGTCACCAATGCCTGCGAAACGGCCGCGCTGACGGATCATTTCTTCAGCGGCGGCCGTTTTCTGCGCAGCGCCTTCAGCCGCTTCAGCAACCGCGACCTCGTCCGCCTGCTGCAGGAAGGCGGCATCGGCCTGATTGAGGAACCCGAAGGCAAGCTCTTCCCCGCCAGCAGCAAGGCTGCGGACATCCTCGCCTTCCTGCTCCGGAGGGCCACGTCAGCCGGGGTCGTGATCGAGACCGGGCGGACGGTCCAGGCGGTCCTCACGGATGAGTCCGGATGCGTCACAGGGGTTCGAGTGGATGGCGACGACCGCACGGATGGCGGCGATCAGACAAGCGCCGGCGACCGCACGAACGGTGTCGATCAGACAATCACCGGCGACCGCAGTGGGGCCAGTATCCGTCCAGCTTCGGCGATCATCCTGGCCATGGGCGGCCGCTCCTGGCCCAATACCGGCTCCATCGGTGACGGCACCCGCCTGGCGAAAGCACTCGGCCACGCCATCGTGCCGGAACGCCCCGCCCTGGTGCCGCTCGTCCTCGCCGACCTGGAACTGCGCGCCCTGCAGGGCCTGGCCCTGCGCGACATCGGCCTCTGCCTCGAAATCGGCGGTGTGCCGGGGGAGGCGGTCCGCGGCGACCTGCTGTTCACCCACTTCGGCATCTCCGGGCCGGCTGTTCTGCGCCTCTCGCGCCAGCTGACCGATCCCTGGCCGGCCCAGCCGGTCCAGGCCGTGCTTGATTTGCTGCCTGGCCTCCGCCCCGAAGCCGCTGACCGCGCGCTGCTCGACCATCTGGCCGCCGAGCCGCGGCGCCAGGTCCACAACATCCTGACCGCCTGGCTGCCAGCCGCCTTCACGCCGCACCTGCTCCGCCTGGCCGGCCTGCCGGCTGACCTGGAAGGCGGCCGCGTATCGCGCAGCCAGCGCCAGCAGCTGCTGACCGCGCTCAAGTCACTGCGCCTGACCGTATCCGGCAGCCGCGGCTGGCGCGAGGCAATCATCACGGCTGGCGGCGTCGACCTCAAGGAGGTCAACCCAAAGACCATGGCCTCCCGCCTGGTCCGCGGTCTCTTTTTCGCCGGCGAAATGCTCGACCTCGACGCCGACACCGGCGGCTACAACCTCCAGGCCGCCTGGTCAACCGGGGTCGTCGCCGGAAGGTCGGCCGCGGCATATGTCTTGAATGACGGCAACCAGGCTGACAGTTTGTATTTTCCAATCACTTTTGCAAAGAATCATGATTAACGCTGAATAGATGATTGGATTTGATTAGGTTGGCCGGGCGGCCGCGGCGGCAGCGCGCCATTGCTTCATGTCGCGTGGGCTGATATAATGGATCAGTTCATTTCGCGCACAAGCCGTACCGGAGGTTTCCATGCATCCTTCCCCGATCTAGCGACGTTCGCAGGAACAGAAGCTGCGGCTTCTGCCGCATTTGCGCGCCGGTCCGGAGCGACCGGCGCCAGCCAGATCCAAGCAGGAGGCATCCATGGAAAGCATCATCGGAGCGGAAATCTCCAGAAGGCGCACGTTCGCCATCATATCTCACCCGGACGCCGGCAAGACGACCATGACCGAGAAGCTGCTGCTCTACGGCGGCGCCATTCACCTGGCGGGAACCGTCAAGGGCCGAAAGGCCTCGCGCCACGCGACCTCCGACTGGATGGAGATCGAGAAGCAGCGCGGCATCTCCGTCACCTCGTCGGTCATGCAGTTCAACTACAATGGGTTCTGCATCAACATCCTCGACACGCCCGGCCATCAGGACTTCTCGGAAGACACCTACCGCACGCTGCACGCCGCCGACGCCGCCGTCATGCTGATCGACGGCGCCAAGGGCGTCGAGGCCCAGACGATCAAGCTGTTCGAGGTCTGCCGCAAGCGCGGCATCCCGATCTTCACCTTCGTCAACAAGATGGACCGCGCGGCCCGGAATCCGTTCGACCTGCTCGACGAGCTCGAGAAGGTGCTCGGCATCAACTCGGTTCCGGTCAACTGGCCGATCGGCACGGACGGCGACTTCAAGGGCGTCTTCAACCGCAAGCTGAACCGGGTCGAGCTGTTCGACGCCAGCAAGGGCGATCACGGCGCCAGCATGGTCAAGGTCAGCGTCGCGGACGCGACCGACCCCAATCTGGCCCGGGTCATCGGCAGCGACTACCAGGAGCGCCTGGTCAGTGAGATCGAGCTGCTCGATATCGCCGGCGACGAGTTGGACCTCGATCGCGTCAACCGCGGTCAGCTGACACCGGTCTTCTTCGGCAGCGCGATCAACAACTTCGGCGTCGAGGCGTTCCTCAACGAGTTCCTCGCCATGGCGCCGGCCCCGGGTTCGCATTTGGCCGGCGACGAGATCGTCCCGGCCGACGCCGATTTCTTCAGCGGCTTCGTCTTCAAGATCCAGGCCAACATGAACCCGGACCACCGCGACCGCATCGCCTTCATCCGCATCTGCTCCGGCCGATTCGAGAAGGGGCTCGAGGTGCGGCACATGCGGCTGAACCGGCCGATCCGCCTCGCCCAGCCGCAGCAGTTCATGGCCCAGGAGCGCAACATCGTCGAAGAAGCCTACGCCGGCGACATCATCGGCGTCTTCGACCCCGGCCAGTTCCAGATCGGCGACACGCTGGCGCAGACCAACCGCAGCTTCTATTTTGATGCCATCCCGGTCTTCCCGCCCGAGCACTTCGCCCGTGTGGCCCCGGCTGACTCGATGAAGCGCAAGCAGTTCCTCAAGGGCATCACCCAGCTGGCTCTCGAGGGTGCCATCCAGGTCTACAAGCAGCCCGACATCGGCACCGAGACCTACATCATCGGCGTCGTCGGCGCGCTGCAGTTCGAGGTGCTGGAGTACCGCCTGAAGAGCGAGTACGGCGTCGCCATCCGCCAGAGCGGGCTCAACTACCAGAAGGCGCGCTGGATCCGCCCCGGCCCCGACGGCAAGCTGCCGGATCCGAAGAACCTCTCCCTCACCAGCACCACCCTGCTGGTCCTCGACAAGGACGACAACCCGGTCCTGCTCTTCGAATCCGAGTGGGCCATCGGCTGGGCGCTTGACCGCAACAAGGGCCTGGTGCTCGAGTCGATCCACCTGGGCGAATAAGGCTCCGAAATTGTCGCCAGACCGGAAAAGGCAGGGCAGAAGATCCGAACGCTCAAGAAGGAATGAATCCTGAGCGACAATAAATCAGATGTACCGAACGATAAAAGACGGGGCAGCCGAGCGGCTGTCCCGTCTTTGCATTATTCTGCGATGGCATCCGGCTCAGTCGTCAATGGCCTCGGAATCTGGAGCGACTGGTTCTGCCGCCTGGGCGGACCAGGCTCCGCTGTCATCTTCCTCGATCGTGTTCTCCGGCACATCGGCGGTGGCCGCGGCGGACGCGTTCTCAGGCATCGGCACGCTGGCGGGTTCCTCGGTCATGATGAGGCCACGGGCGACCGGTTCTGCCGAGTCGGGCGCGGCAGATGCGGCGGCGGAAGAAGCGGGCTCAGCGGTAGACACGGCTGCGGCAGCAGAAGCGGGCTCGGCAGCGGCAGCAGAAGCGGGCTCGGCAGCCGTTCCCGGCATGAGCAGGGCGGCCACGGTCTCGCGCATCTGCTGCTTCTGGATCAGGCGGGTATGGCGCACGGGCTTGCGGCTCAGGTCGAGGAGGGTTGCCGGGATCTCCAGCCCGCTCTCCTGCGAGAGCTGGGCCAGCAGGGTCGCTTCGCTGCGGCCCTTGCTGAAGCCGTTGCCGTAGAGCGCGTCACTGACGGCGCCGGCGAACTTGAACGGGCTGGCGGTGGAGACGAAGATGGTCTTGCTCGGGTCGCCGGAACGGGCGGCATAGCGTCCGTAGACGTTGAAGCCGACAGCCGTGTGGGTGTCGACCAGATGGTCGGTGCGGTCGTAGAGCTCGCGGATGGTCTTGAGCGTGCCGGCATCGTCGGAGAAGCCGCCGACCACCGCCTCCTGCAGCTGGCGCAGGGTGGGCCGGTCAATCGAGTAGCTGCCGCTGTCGTTCAGGGCCTTCATCCATTCGCGGATGCGGTCGCTGTTGCGGTCGCTGAGCTCGAAGAGCAGGCGCTCGAGGTTGCTCGAGACGAGGATGTCCATCGAAGGCGAGTTGGTGCGGAAGAAGTCGCGGCGGCTCTTGTAGACGCCATCGCGGATGAAGTCGGAAAGCACTCGGTTGCTGTTGGAGGCGCAGATCAGCTTGTTGACCGGCAGGCCCATGCGGCGTGCGTAGTAGCCGGCCAGGATGTTGCCGAAGTTGCCGGTGGGCACGACGAAGTTGACCGGTTCGCCGGGCTCGATGCGGGCGCGGGCGATCAGGTCGGCGTAGGCGGAGAAGTAGTAGACGATCTGCGGTGCCAGTCGGCCCCAGTTGATCGAGTTGGCCGAGGACAGGAAGATGCCGTTCTGGCGGAGCTGGCGGGTCAGGGCCTCGTCGGCGAAGATGCGCTTGACGCCGGTCTGGGCGTCGTCGAAGTTGCCTTCGACGGCGATGACGGCCAGGTTGTCGCCCTCCTGGGTGACCATCTGCAGGCGCTGGGCGTCGCTGACGCCCTTCGAGGGGTAGAAGACGATCACGGAGGTGCCGGGGACATCACGGAAGCCTTCGAGCGCGGCCTTGCCGGTATCGCCCGAGGTCGCGGTCAGGATGCAGACCTGGCAGGGCTCGCCGGTCTTTTCGAGGGCGGCGGTCATCAGGTGCGGCAGCAGCTGCAGCGCCATGTCCTTGAAGGCGGCCGTGGGGCCATGCCAGAGCTCGAGCATGTACTCGCGGTCGTTGTACTTGTTGAGCTGGGCCAGCGGCGCCGGGTGGCTGCCGAACTTCTCCTCGGAATAGGCCTCCTGGCAGAAGCTGCGCAGCTCCTCGCCGCCGTAGTCGGTGAGGTAGAGCGAGAGGATGCGCACGGCGCGCTCGACATAGTCGAGGCTGGCCAGGGCGGTGATCTCCTCAAGGCTCACCTGGGGGAACGACTCCGGGACGAGCAGGCCGCCGTCCGGGGCAATGCCCTGGCGGATAGCCTCGGCCGAGGTGTAGCGGGTCTCGCCGCCGCGGGTGCTGATATAGTGCATCAATGCTTCCTCCTGACTGGTGGTGCGGATGGTCGGGTCAAGGGGCCGTAGGGGGCGGCGCGGGCATTGCCGGCCGGATCTGTCTGATGGGGCGCTGCAGTCGTCGGTGCCTGCAGCAGGTCAGCCGCCGATCTCGCGCAGCCGGCTGGCGGCGCTGGCGGCAATGTCCCGGCCGGCGAAGTTGGCAACCACAAACTGGTAGTAGGGGCGGGCCTTGTCCGGCTGGCCAAGCTGCTGGTAGCAGCGGCCGCAGTAGTAGGCGACGCCGCCGCCGTAGCTGAGCGGGTCCAGGGCATAGGCACGCAGATAGAGCGGCAGGGCCGCATCGATCTTCTGGCTGTCGTACAGGGCCTGTGCGTCGCTGCGCAGCTTGAGGGCGGCGTTGCGGCTGAGGGCGTCCAGTTCGGTCTGGGCCTGGGTGCGGAGCTGTCCGGCGCTGGTGCTGATCCCGGCTGCTGTCGTCTGCGGCGGGATGCCGGCCAGCATCTGGACTGTCTGGCTGAACTGTTCGGCAGCACGGACGATGTCGCTGGCCTTGATGGTCAGGGCTTCCTGGTAGAGCCTGCTGGCAGACAGCAGCACGGTGGCGGCGTCCGTCGTCTGGGCGGATGCAGGTGTGGTGACAGCCGGAGCCGATTGTGTCGGCGCCGTTGCTGCGGTGGTCGTCGGGGTGGCGGTCGAACTGGTCGTGCTGGCTGAGGCTGTCGGGGCCGGGGTGCTGGTACCGGTGGCGGAACCGGTCGTGCCGGCAGATGTGGCTGCCGGGGCCGCGGTGGTGGCGGGTGGGGTGAAATGCTGGCTGTAGTCGGTCAGCAGCGCCTGCATGGCCGGATTCTGGGGTGCCTGGCGCTCAAGCTGGGTCAGCAGGTAATCCAGGCGCTCCTGGGCGCCAGACTGGCTGCCGCGGCTGAAGAGGCCGGGCAGGAAGCGGATGCCGAGAAAGATGACCAGTGCGGCGGCCAGAACGACCAGTGCGATGGGCAGAACCTCGCGCACGATCTCATCGGCTGTTCGCGGCATGACCACATGGGTCTCCTCCGGCTGCGTCCGCTCGCCCTGGCGCATCACATCACGGCGCTCGCGCTCGCTGGCCATGCGCACACGCTTGCGGCGGCCGGTGCGCTCGAGCACGACCGGAGCCGTTCCCGGCGGCAGGTCGGCAGCAGCCAGCTGCTCCTTCAGGCTGTCAGCATAGGTCGGCTTCGGGACCGATTGGCCGACGCTGATGCTTTCGTCAATCATCTTGAGCGCTGCATCCGTCGCCTCGGCGATGTCGGACGGCAGGCCGGGCAGGTCACGGGTGCAGAGCAGCTGCTGGCGGGCCTCTTCGAACTCGCCGAACTGGGCCAGCACACAGCCGTAAAGCAGCGACGCCTCAAAGAAGCCGGGGTAGTCGGCTGCCAGCTTGCGCAAGGCGATCAGCGCGATGTCGGCGCTGTCCTGGCCGAGGTTGCGGATAGACCGGTTATAGGACGCGATGGCCGTGTCCATATCCCGTGGCGACGCAAACACAGTCGTCTGCTCCCGGGTCAGGGGCAGAAAGCTTTGCGTCACCTGTTGCCATTCCATGGACGATTCCTCCAGACGGGACCGGCCTGCAGCCGGCGCTCCGTTCTCAAATTGCGGTTCAGGTCCGATCCCTCTGCGCGGCACCGGCAGGCAGGGACAGGAAATGCCGGCGCATGGGTCCGGCCAGGTACAGCGAACCAAAGACGCAGACCAGGTCGGCCTGCGGGTCGGCCTGCGCCAGGGCGGCCGGGACCGCGTCCGCGGGCTTCCCTTCCACCATGAACAGCGGCTGCGCCATATCCTTGTCATTATACATGGGGAGCACAGACTGAATCAATTCCCGGTGGACGCTTTCCGCCACGGCGGCCAGGTCCGCGGCCGGCAGGGCACGTGGATTGTCAGGCGTGACGCAGATCAGGGCCTTCAGGCGCGGTCCGGCGTAGGCCAGGACAGCGCGCAGCATCGGTTCATATTCCTTGTCGCGCATCACGCCGCAGACCAGGATGAGCCGGCGGGCCGGGTACAGCTGACGCAGGCTCTCGGCCAGGGCTTCGGCGCCCTGGCGGTTGTGGCCGCCATCGACAATCACCGGCGGACACTTGCGCACCAATTCGAGGCGGCCGGGCCAGCGGGCCAGCAGGATGCCGCGACGGATCGACTCCGCGCGCGGCTTGCGGGCGATGAGGCCGGTGAGGCCGCGGCAGGCCGTGATCGCAAGCGCGGCATTGAGCGGCTGGTAATGCCCGAGCAGGCGCGTGCACAGATCCTTCTCCAGCGGCACCCCGGGGCCGAGAATCCGGAAGCTCTGGCCCTCCGGCGTGAGGCTGAGTGTCTCCACATCCGCACGGCGCACGATTGTCAGGGGCGCATGCAGCTCCTGGCAGCGCTGCTCGAAGACGGCGCGGACGGCGGCGGCATCGGCGGGTTCGGGGCACGCGACATCCGGGTCGTAGAGGTAGACGGCGCAGCCGCGCTTGATGATGCCGGCCTTTTCGGTCGAGATGGCCGTGATGGTGGAACCGAGCCGGTCCATGTGGTCATAGCCGATCGCCGTGATGATGACGGCCAGCGGGCGCTCAATGACGTTGGTCGAGTCAAGGCGGCCGCCCAGGCCGGTCTCGAGCACGACGACATCCAGGTCGCAGGCGGCAAAGTAGAGGAAGGCGACGGCCGTGATCAGCTCGAACTCGGTCGGATGCTCACCGCCGGCCGCAACCAGGCGCTCAACAGCGCCGCGGACCCGCCCCAGCAGGTGCGTAAAGGCGTCCAGGGGGATCTCGCCGCTGGTCTCGTCCCAGAGCAGCTCGTTGAGGCCCTTGCGTCCGTCCACCACGCGGATACGTTCGGTGAAGCGCTCGAGGTAGGGCGAGGTGAAGACACCGACGCGGTTGCCCGAGGCGGCCAGGATGGCGGCGCAGTAGGTGCTGACCGAGCCCTTGCCGTTGGTTCCGGCGATGTGGATGCAGCGCAGGCTGCGCTCGGGGCTGCCGAGTTCCGCCATCAGAGCCGTCATGCGCTCGAGCCCAAGCCGGATGCCGAAGGCCAGGGCGGCATGCATCCAGGAGAATGCCTCTTCGGTGGATGCAAATGGCTGGTCGCCAGGTTCCGGCATCCAGGGGGCACGTACCGGCAAGGGTTCTCCAGGCCGGGGGACCGGCTGCTTTTCCGGACGCTTGATTTTCTGCCTGTCTTTTTCTCTCATGTCAGCCTTTCCTGGTCAGGTGCCCGGCCGATAGCGCCGGTCAGGGCCCAAAAGCGGAAAATACCCGGCCGGCCGTGCCGGTCAGGCCTGGAAGATGAACAGCTTGCTGAGCACATAGTTGCCTACAACAACCAGCACCTGCACGATCAGCTTGGCATATGAAAGCTCGAAGCGTCCAAGCCGAAGACCGGACTTCAGCTTCAGCAGGTTGTACATCAGGTACATGCCGCCGTACTCGAACGCCAGCGACACGAAGATGCGCGAGGACAAGAAGCGGATGAACTCAGCCAGCCAGGGGCCGCTGGACTGGAAGACGATCAGCCGGTTGGTGACAAAGGCGAAAAGGATTGCCAGCGCAATCGCCGGGAAATTGGAGACGTACCAGCGATCCTTGCCAAAGAACCGGCTGAGGATCGTGAAGACCACGAGATTGACCAGCGTGGTCAGGACGCCAAAGATCAGGTAGAGGATGACTTCACGGCTGAACAGGAACTGGATCAGGCTGTTCAGGGTCAGGCTGACGGGGATATCCATGGTGCTTCTTCTTTCTATCGCAGTCTCCGCCACAGGCTCCTTAACGGCCAACGGCCCCTCCAGCGGCAAGGCTGAAGGGGCGTACTCATTCACAGGGGCACGGCAGCCGGGCAGTCAGGCCGACGCGGCGGGATGGCGGCAGGTTGGGTTCAGTCGACGCGGCGGATCGGCGGAGGCTGCGGACGACCGTTTCGGCTGCGGCTGTTGCCATACTGCTTATAGATTAACACAGCACCGAGGATGACGGAAAGCGCTGCCAGCGCGGCAATGGCCAGGCCATAGGGCACGTTGCTGCCGCTCTGCCCGGTGCCGGTATTGGTATCGCCGGAAGCAGCCGGTGTTGGACTGGGGGTGACAGCTGACAAGGATGGAGCAACGAAGAGCGTCAGTTCACTCGTCTTGGCGTTCCAGGCATACAGGGCCTTGATGCCGGACGTATCCATAAGGTAGACCAGTGAGGTCACCGATCCATCGGCGTTGGGCTTTTCGGACTGGAA
>CAYOHO010000042.1:6717-9972 GCA_964403755.1 uncultured Oscillospiraceae bacterium | reverse complement strand
TCTTGTACATCGACCAGATGATCGTCTCCGAGGTCGGCCGCACGCACAAAGGCTCGTCGAGCTCCTCGCCGCCGCCGTGGGTCACCACCGCCAGCTCAGGCTTGAAGCCCTCGACGTGGTCCTTCTCCTTCTGGAGGAAGCTCATCGGGATGAGCATCGGGAAATAGCAATTCTGGTGCCCCGTCTCCTTGAAGCGCCTGTCGTAGGCCGCCTGGATCCGCTCCCAGATCGCGTAGCCCCGAGGCCGCACCACCATGCAGCCCTTCACCGGACTGTAGTCCGCGAGCTTCGCGTTCAGGACGATGTCGATGTACCACTGCGAGTAATCGACCGAGCGGGGCGTGATCTTCTCTGCCATGGGGCTACCCTCTTGCGCTGACGAAAGTGCACGATTCTAGCAGGAAATCCGCCCCAAGGTCAAAAGGGGGAGCCCATGCCGTCGAGAGCGTGAAGCCGGCGCGCGCTTTCCAATGACGGCGTATGGCGGGTCCTGTCACAGAAAAGGAGGCAATCCGCTCGGGTACTCGCGGACCGCCCCCTTTTCTGTGACGCCCGCCGCCCTACGGCCTCATGCGGATCGTGTCACGGGCTTCATCCCCTTCGCGCCGGCTTCGCGCTCTCGCCCTCGCGCGAGCATCACGCTGCCGGACGCGGCTCCCCCTGCCTCCGGCCTCCTCGGCGAGGCGCGTTGTGCGAGCGAGGTCTGCGCCCCACGGCGCCGCGCGCCTCGCCTGCGGTGGCCTCCGGCACCCCCACTCCTATCCGGAGGCCGAGCCGAGGAAGCGATGCTTCATCGCCGCGATGGCTCGCAGCGTTTTCGCGCGCCCCCTTCCCCGAGACGAGCCATATCGATAAAATAGAACCGATTCTAGTTTTCGAGCTACCCTCGCAAGGAGACCACATGAGACTCGTTTCCCGGACCGGCGCGGCCCTCGGCCTCGCCCTCGCCTCCCTCCTGGCCCTCGGCTGCGCCAACGCCAGCTTCGAGGCGAAAGACTACAGCGCCTCCGCCAAGGGCTACGGCGGCGACGTGACCGTCACCCTCAGCGTCGCCGGCGACAAGATCGTCGGCGTCGCCGTCTCCGGCGCGGCCGAGACTCCCGCCATCGGCGGGGCCGCCGTCGAGCAGTACGGCCCTCGCCTCGCGGCCGCCCTCGAGGGCAAGAAGCTCGCCGCGGCCGACCTCGCCGCGGTCGAGGCCGTCTCCGGAGCGAGCTTTACGTCCAAGGCCGTCCTCGCCGCCGCCTCCAGGGCCCTCGCCTCGGCCAAGGGCCTGGCGCCCGCCGCCGCCCGGAAGCCCGTCTCCGACTCGGTCGCCGTCTACCCGGCGATCGGCCATAGCCTGGTCAAGAAGCTCTCGGTCGAGGTCGCCCTCAAGGACGGCGCCATCGCCTCGATAGCCGTCGCTGACCACGGCGAGACCCCGGCCATCCTCAAGACCGTCGTCGATCTCCTCATCCCCCGAATCATCGCCGCCCAATCCCTCGCGGTCGATTCCATCACCGGCGCCACCGTCTCCTCGGCGGCCGTCAAGGGCGCCGTCGCCGCGGCCATCGACGCGAGCGGCGGCGACTCCTCCGAATGGTACTCCCCTGTCGCCAAGAAGGGCGGCCTGGTCAAGCTCGAGGGCTACGACGTCGTCGTCGTGGGCCTCGGCGGCTCGGGCATGGCGGCGTATGCCAGCGCCGCGGGCGCGGGCGCCAAGGTCTTCGGCCTGGACAGCGCCGGCAAGGTCGGCGGCACCTCCACCAACGTCTCCGGCCCCATGGCCATCAACCCCGCACTCAAGATGCAGGCCGAGAACGGCGGCAAGAAGTGGCTCGAGGAGGAGGACCTCATCCAGGACTGGCTCGCCTATACCCGCGGCGACGCCAAGGAAGCGCTCGTGCGCAAGTTCGTGAACGAGTCCGGCGAGACCATGGACTGGCTCGTCGCCGAGCAGGGCTTCTCCTTCGACAAGATGCGCTCCTTCTTCCATCCCAAGGGCTGGGTCGTATGGGCGACCTATAAGGGCGACAAGGACGCCATGTACGTCAAGGCGATCGAGGCCGCCAAGGCCCGCGATCCCAAGAACGACTACAAGCTCGAGCTGACCGCCACCGGACTCATCGCCGAGGGCGGCAAGATCCTCGGCGTCAAGGCCCGCTACCACGACGGCACGACCTACGAGATCTACGGCGACTCCGTCATCCTCGCCACCGGCGGCTTCATCGGGAACGCCGAGATGAAGAAGCAGTACCTCGGCGGCGACTACCGCGTCGAGGGCATGATGCAGGACGACGGAGCGGGCATCCGCATGGCCCAGGCCGTCGGCGCCGCGACCTACAACATCCGCATGCCCCCCATGGTCCACGTCGCCAAGACCAAAGACCTCGTCCTCGACGACGAGCTCGATCCCCAGGGCAAGGCCTACCTCACCGCCCTCGTCCTCAAGTCCGACGCACTCATCGTCAACGCCTCGGGCGAGCGCTACATGAACGAGGGCGGCAACATCGCCTTCGACAACTGGAAGGGCGGCCCCCTCTATTACTCGGTGTATTCCCAGGCCCAGATGGACCAGTACCGGACCAAGGGCATGGCCATCGTCGCCAATCCCATGCGCGGCCAGGGAGGCAAGGCCGTGCCCAACGTCCCCGTCGCCGACCTCGACGCCATCCTCGCCGTCGGGGAGAAGCGCGGCATCGTCGTCAAGGCGGCCACGATGGCCGAGCTCGCCGCCAAGCTCGGCGCCCCCGGCCTGCCCGCCGCCGCCGCGAAGTACACCGCCATCGCCAAGGGCGGGCCCGATCCCCTCGGCAAGAAGGCCGAGCTCTTCTCCCCCCTGGACCAGGGCCCCTTCTACGCGGTCAAGGGAGCCGGCTACCCCTACGGCACCTGCGGCGGCCTCGACATCGACGAGAACTTGAACGTCCTCAAGACCGACGGCTCGCCCATCCCCAACCTCTACGCCGTCGGCCAGGATTCCATGGGCGTTCTCTTCTCAGAGAAGGACGCCTACGTCACCTACGGCGGCGCCGCCCAGGGCTGGGTCCTCACCTCCGGCCGCCTCGCCGGCGCCCGCGCCGCCTCCCTCTACAAGTAGCCTTTTACGTTTTGCATCGACCGACGCGCCGCCCGGGTTCCGGCCCGGGCGGCCGCGTTGCGCGAACCTCCTGACCGCGTTGCGCGAACCTCCTGACCGCGTTGCGCGAACCTCCTGGCCGCGTTGCGCGAACCTCCTGGCCGCGTTGCGCGAACCTCCTGGCCGCGTTGCGC
>CAYOHO010000042.1:0-6617 GCA_964403755.1 uncultured Oscillospiraceae bacterium | reverse complement strand
GAACCTCCTGGCCGCGCAAGGGCCGCGCCTGCTCTGAACAGCCTCGCCCTCGAGGGCGATCGCCGGCGCCCAGTACCCTTCGATCCGCCGTATACTGAAGCGACGAGTGCCGATAACCGCCATTTCGGCGTCGTTCATTACTCATGCATCCTGGATAGCTCGGGACGCCAGGCGGGAATATCGCGGATAATTATGGGGGGAGCACCTCTCCCAGCGGCGTGATTGCGGATTACGCCAGCGCCCACATTCCAAGGACATCGCAGGGCGGGTGCTTCGTCATCCGTGACGCGGTAGAATGCGCTCGCGCATCCCGCGCGACCCCACGAGGCGCCATACCTCCCTTCGGTCGGTGTACCGAAAGGGATGGCTTGTAGCGGGCGCAGGCGCGCGATGGAGTCCGTGGCGCCCCCACTCGCCCCACGGAGCCGTGAGAGTCGTGTCACGGTGTTTTTCCCCTCGCTCTGGCTGCCGGCTTCACAGTGGCGCCGCAGTCGCGAGACCGCCTCGCGCCGCTGGGCGGCGTCGAGATGACGCGGCTAACGCTCGCATCTCTCTCTAGACTTCGTTCCCCCCGACTCCGGCCTTCTAGCGTTTCGGTATGCCTTCGGCTCGGCGAGGCGCGTTGTGCGAGCGAAGTTGCCCTTTGCCGACCTGCGCGCCTCGCCTGCGGCGGCCTAGGACCTCGTCATACTTCGTTCCGTACCCACCTGCCTTCCCGCACCCCCACTCCTTCCCGACGGAGGGCAAATGAAGTCAAGTTTCGTCGCCGCGAAGGCGCGTGGAGCCCTCGCACGGGGCCCTGCTCCGCCTGGCGACGGCCGCGCCTCCACGCTCGGGGCGTTTCCGCCCCAGTCCCTCCGCTGGTAACAAAAACTTGACATCGACGTGGTCGCGTATAGGCTTGAAAGCGCTAGCAAGGAGCGCCCCAATGAAAACCATGCGCGTCGTTCCCATCCTCGCCCTTTTCGCAGCCCTTTTCCCTATCGCGGCCTGGTCAGCCCCGAGCCCCGGCGCGCGCGTCGCGGCCCAGTGGTCAGACGGGAACTATTACCTGGCCACGGTCATTTCCATCAAAGGCGACACCTGCGTCCTGAAGTACGAGGGCGGCGGGGACCAGGACAGTCTCAGCCTCGACCGGATCATCGTCATCCCCGAAAAGCAGTCCTTCAAGGCCGGCGACAAGGTCTTCGCCGTCTGGCCCGATCAGTACCTACGCTTCTACTCCGGGGTGGTCGAGAAGGTCTCGTCCGCCGGCTGCACGGTCACGTGGAGCGACGGCAGCCCCGCGACTCTCGTGGCGCTGAACCGCGTATTGCCTCTCTCGAGCGGCATCTCTGAAACCATCGAATACACGATCAGGAAAAACGGCTCCATCGTCGGCTCAGTCGACTCCGTCGGCACGGTCAGGCTCGGAGGCTCGATCGTCGGCGAGTTCGAGTCCGACGGCACCGTCCGCAAGAACGGCGCCATCGTCGGTTCCCTCTCCTCCAACGGCGACATACGCAGAGGCGGCAGCGTCGTCGGCCGCGTGGACGATGACGGCACCGTGCGCAAGGGCGGCTCCATCTACGGCTCCATCGACGACGACGGCATCGTCCGCGAGGGCGGCTCGATCATCGGCGAGGCCGAGGGCCTTCCCAAGCAGCAGGCTGCGGCCTTCTTTTTCTTCTTCTTCCTCGAGTAAGGCTTCCGAGGCCGCGGAGCCGCTCAGCCTCGCCCGCCGCCCCGTCGCGGCGCGGTCCTCCCCGGTCCGAAGTATTTCTCGCTCCGATAGCGCAGCCAGACCCGCAGCTCCTGCGGGATCGACTCCCTCTGTTCCTTCGCCAGGGCCTCGTACAACGCGAGCGCTCGATCGCGCTCGGTCCGGCAGCCGAGGTTGTCGTGGGCCTCCCATTTCGAGCGAGCGAGGCGTATGAGGCGGCAGGTCTCCTTGACCGCGTCCTTCGGGGTCTGCCCCCCGGCCGTCCCGGACTTCACGCCAAGCCGCCCCGCCTGGCTTTCTCGTCGGCTTCCCCTCCCGCCTCCGCCGCGATCGCGTCCGGCCGGACTTCCCCCGTCGCGACGATGGCGCTTCGGCCCGCCATGCGCACCCGCCCCCCGTCGAGCGTTATGCGCAATAGTCCTCCGCGCGCCGAGGCCTGGTAAGCCAGGAAGCGCGTAGTCCCCAGGATCGGCCCCCAATACGGCGCCAAGGCGCTGTGCGCCGAGCCCGTCACCGGATCCTCGAAGACCCCCGCCTCCGGAGCGAAGAAGCGGGAACTGATAACCGCCTCCTCGCCCTCGCGTCCCGACCCCGCGCCGGTCGCTCGCGCGCCGGCCGCGCGCGCGTCGCCACGGCCCGTCACGATGATCCCGTGAAGCCTGTCCCCGAGGGCCATGACCTTCTCGCGTTCCGGCGATAGATCCCGTACCGCCTCGGCGCTCCCCAGGTCGAGCAACCAGTTCCGTCCCGCGTTGACCCCGGTCCAGCGCGGCTCCGATCGTAGCCCGAGCGCCTCGGCTATCTCCGTCGGCGGGGTCCGCGCTTCCGCGGGCCGCGCGGGGAAGTCCAGCTCGATCCACTCTCCCTCGAATCGCGCCCCGAGCTCTCCCGCCATGGTATCGAACCGAATCGTATCGCCCATCGCCAGCCCGAGTTCCCGAAGCGCCCGAGCCGTCGCCAAGGTCCCATGTCCGCAAAGCGGTATCTCCATAGCCGGCGAGAACCAGCGCAGCCGCCATCCAGTCCCCGCGCGTTGTACGAACGCGGTTTCCGAAAGCGCGAATTCCCGCGCGAGCGACATCATGACCGCATCCGGCAAGGCCTGTTCGAGCAGGCATACAGCCGCCGGATTACCCTTAAATGGCTCGTGCGAGAATGCGTCGATCAAGAAGTACTTCATATGCGCAAGTGTCCTTTCAACATGATCTGCCCTGTACCCGCTGATTGCGTTCGCGACATCTTCTTCAATATCCCGATTGCTTTCTACACCATAAAAAAATACAATAGGTCGATTAAGCGCTACCAGAGCCTGTTCCGGCGGCATGGCGGTAGGTAAAAAACATCTCAGATCCCACACCAAACCCCACGTGTTTCCTAACTGCTCCTTTTTATACTCCATTATGCCTAATATCTCCAATATGCGATTCCTTCACGCCCTCAAGCAAACTGATGTTCGCCATGCGTATATCTACGAGGAGGGCACGATGCAACGGGGTTGTCTACCCGATGCCAAGCTCTCTGCGATCGTCGAGCGATCCATCCATCCCCGAGGCGGGGGGCAGCCATGATTCTCAGCCTAGCCTGGCAATCAACGGACTGGCTTTCGATCTCCTTTCCCTTCGATTGGACCATCATCAACTCGTTACATCGCATTCCTAAAGCGCATTGGAGTCCGGTCGAAGGGGCTTGGCTCATTCCCGTGAACTCATACTGTTTAGACCGCCTTCTCGAGGCCCTGTATTGTACCGGTATGTTTACGTATACCGATCCTGCCGAACCGGAACCGCTCTTCGATGAGCTATCGGACGTATCCGGCTCTGGAGATCCGTTCATCCCGCAGGAGGAAAGTGAATCACGTCAGCCTGAGTCTGAGCACTCTGTATGCACGAGCCTATCTATCGATACCGCGAGGTCTGACGAAGTTCCCGATTCTTCCGGCGAGCCTGCGACCGAAGGCTGTACCTTCGCTAATATGCCTTCCACTGCCTTGGTTCCTGTTTCCCGTATGCCTACATCGCCCCTCGTCGGGCGTTACCGCGCTGCACTCGAGGCCCGCCACTATAGCCCCCGCACGAAAGAAGCCTATGTCCAATGGATCCTGCGTTACGCGAGCTTCCACGACTTCGCTCCTCCCGCGCGCCTCGGCGAGGCCGGTATCAATGCCTTCTTAAGCCATCTCGCCACGGATGTCGAGGTCAGCTCCTCGACGCAAAACCAGGCGCTCGCAGCGCTCCTCTTCCTGTACCGGGTCGTCCTCAACATTCCGGTACAGGATCTCGGCAATGTCATTCGAGCCAAAAAACCAGTCCGCCTTCCCGTCGTCATGAGTCGTGAAGAAGTCCGTCGTGTGCTTTCTCACCTCGACGGCGACAAGCGCCTCGCCTCTGCTCTCATGTATGGCAGCGGCATGCGCCTCGCCGAGTGCCTCAGCCTTCGCGTCCAGGATCTCGACTTCGACCGCAGCGAGATTACCGTCCGTTCCGGCAAGGGCGCCAAGGACCGCATCACCATGCTACCCGCCGCCCTCAAGGATCCCCTTCGCAAGCACCTAGATAGTGTCAAAGTTATCCACGACCAAGACCTCGCAGACGGATGGGGCAGCGTCCCGCTTCCTGGAGCCATCGATCGCAAGTACCCCCGCGCCTCGAAGGACTGGAACTGGCAATGGGTCTTCCCCCAGGAACGACGTTGGAAAGATCCCCACACTGGCAAACAAGGCCGTTACCACATGGACGAGTCAGTCCTCCAGCGTGCCGTCCATGAAGCCGTCATCGCTTCAGCCATCCCTAAGCGGGCGAGCTGTCACACTTTCCGACACTCCTTCGCGACGCATCTCCTTGAGAGCGGTTACGATATCCGCACCGTTCAAGAACTTCTCGGCCACAGTGACGTGAGAACCACCCAGATCTATACACACGTCCTCAATCGCGGCCCCTCCGGCGTCCGTAGCCCCATGGATGGTTTGCTTTAACGTAAGCTTATACTGAACAGCCTATCCTAACTCCCTAATTTTAAAGCTATCATTATGTACCACTAGTATAACGAATAGGGTGCTGCAATCTGAAGAGACACCAAATCATTCTGGACCAGTATTATCATCGATCTTCCTAAAAAGCTGATAAGTCCAATTAATGTTGTACAGATGCGCCTATCGGCGCACCAGCCCGCACCTTTTTCTACGCGCGCGCCGTCCATGGCGCGGGCAAAAAACCCCTATTGACAAAAATGATGACTTTAAGTATCATTTCTAGCATGAACAAGTTTCTTGAGCCGAATGGTATTTATTGTGGTCGTTCAGAAGAGCTAATGACCCAAATCGAACCCAATTCTATAGCTCTGTCATTTTGGTCACCACCATATTTTGTTGGAAAAGATTACGAAAAAGATGAGACCTACGAAACCTGGCAAGAAATGCTCAAGAAAGTCATTGAGCTTCACTCTACGGTATTAAAACCTGGTGGTTTTTTAGTTATTAATATCGCTGATATTTTAGCATTCAAAGATGAAAATATGCCAAAAATCCAGGGAATGAATATTTCAAATCACAAATCACCTGTAACCCGTGAAATGGTAATCGCTGCAAAGAAACAATTCCCTGATTATAATCGAGATCAACTTGCAGCTTATTTAGGTTGTAGTGAACAGACAATCGATAGGCGTCTAAATGGTAATAATATACGAGGTGGAAAATATCAAACTCAAACTAGAGTCAAGCTAGTTGGTGGTTCACTTGAATCATATGCCTATAGTTGCGGTCTTTATCTTTATGACAAGCGTATTTGGAAAAAGGATCCTGCATGGGCAAATTCAAAATGGACGACTAATACTCTTAAGGCTGTAAGTGAAACTGAAGATTTGTATATTTTCTGGAAATCGGGTGAATATGTGGTTAATCGTAATCGACTAACTGAAAGAGAGTGGAAGGAGTGGGGTTATAGGCAAGTCTGGGAAATACAAAGTGTACGAAAAAATGATGACCATGAAGCGAAATTTCCAGAAGAACTCGCACGTCGTGTTGTAAAGCTTTTCTGTGATCCTAATGAAATTGTTCTAGATCCATTTATGGGAAGTGGAACAACCGCTATTGCCGCAATAAAAGAGGGCAGACAATACATTGGAATAGAGAAAGAAAAAAATTATGTACGGCTTGCAAAAGAGAATATCAAGTCAGCTCAAATGCAGACCGCGCTTTTTGATCAATAGTCAAAGGCAATGTCAATATATCGCCATGAAGCAATTGTGCGTAATAGTTCGAAACTGATACGAGCCCGTACTTTTCTTGGGTCTTTATCTTTATCATCTTTTCCTGGGAATAATAATCCAGGATATCTTTTTAAGTAATTTGGATTTTCGGTAAGTAAAAGGCCATTTGGGATAACCGCTAGGCTGACTCTACTTAACGGTTGACCAGAACCTTTTCCTTCCAGACTTAGCATTGCATAAACTGGCTTTATAACAATATGTACTACAGGTGCAATGGTTTTATCGCTTAATACAAAGATTGGTGGAATTGCACAATGGAAGGGATGCGAAGCCCTGCTACCTTGTGCTGTAACAATGTCATTAATTACGCCTTCCTTCTCGGTTGGCCATTTACCATTCCCTGATACCTGATTATGTGACATTACCGTATGGTCTTGATCATCTCTAGGACCAACAGATTTAATATCGATGAATACCCATACTGAATCAGTAAAACCTAATATCTCTTTTATCTTCGAAGAAGAAATGATGTATCTATCGTCTGGACCAGTTGGAATACCAGTGTCTCTTACAACAAAGTTTTCGTTCATATATCTTGATAACTTTGGACAGAAAACATGCTCCCCAACTTCAATCCAAGGGAACTGGTCTCCTTTGGGGGCTCTTCCACGTTCATCAGGCGGATAATTCTGCCAGAATGGATATAACAATG
>CAYOHO010000041.1:0-10056 GCA_964403755.1 uncultured Oscillospiraceae bacterium | reverse complement strand
AAGCAGACGTCCGGGCGCCCGGTTCCGTTATGAATCCCGGCAGCCGCAAGATCCGGAAAACATCGGAAATCCATCACAAAGTGATCACCTGCGGGCGATAGAATCAAGCCATGGAACTGGCTGGAGATGCAGCCGGGACATCTGGAGGAAGATGCACATGGATCTGGTTCTCAATTTCGGCATGGCCTGGCTGTCGGTCATCCTGGCAGCGCTGCTGTCCGTCATCTATATCCTGCGCAAGCGGGCGAAGGAAAATACGCGCCATCGCGAGACGCTCGAGAAGGTCAACCGCTTCCTGCGCCGCCATCACAAGATCGTCGGCCTGGTCCTGATCGCGACCGGCCTCGTCCATGGCCTGTTCTCATCGCAAAGCGTCTGGTCGCTCAACCTCGGCACCCTCGCCTGGATCCTCTCGATCCTGCTCGGGCTCAACTGGCTGTTCAAGAAGGAGCTGACCGGCCCCGGCCGCAAGGGCTGGATGTACTACCACCGCGCCCTGACAGTCGCCTTCACGGTCATCCTGCTGATGCATGTCGCGAATGTCGGTGTCCAGGCGCCGACAATCCTCATCGACAGCCTGCGTTCATCGACGGACACCGCCCGGCTGGCTTCCGGCCAGGCCGCAGGTGCCGCTGGCCAGGCAGCTGCCGGCGCCACACAGGCGACGGTCGAGCAGAAGCTCAACATCGGCAGCGCCGACATGGCCGCCGTTCAAGCCAAATTCTCCGGCGTCACGCTCAAGGATGGAACCTACCAGGGCGTGGCCGATGGCTACGGCACCGGCCTGACGGTCAGTGTCGTCGTCAAGGGCGGCGCTGTCACGAGCGTCCAGGTCATCAAGCACAATGAAGTCAACTCGCGCTTCTACAGCCGGCCGATCCAGCTGATCCCGCAGGAGATCGTCACCGCCCAGAGCCTTGATGTCGACCTGGTGGCCGGCGCGACCTTCACGTCGACTGGCATCGTCAACGCCGTGCGCAATGCGCTCAGCGGCGCCGTCACCAGCGGCACCCTGCCGCCCGCGCTCAGCCTGCCGGCCAGGGGCCGCAAGCGCTGACCGCCGTTCCGGCCGGGGGCTGCAGGCGCTGACCGCCATTCCGGCCGGGGGCAGGTCAGCCCCGCCCCGTGACCACCGGCACGATATCCTGCCAGATCAGGCGGCCGACGCGGTGGAAATCATCCTCGAAGGACATGACGCAGACAACGGTGTCCTGTTCCGGATAGGCCAGGCAGTACTGCCCCAGGCGGCCTTCCGAACGGAACGAGCCGGGCTCGGGGTTGAGCAGGAACTGGTAGCCGTAGCCGGCGTTTTCCCACGGCACCGGGCCGCGGTTCTCGGCCAGGCGTGACGTGGCCCGGCGCATGTATGCCTCCGGGACCACCTGCCGGCCCTCGAAGCGGCCGAAGCCCTTGATCAGCTCGCCGTAGCGGGACAGCTCGTCAATGGTCAGCGCCAGGCCATTGGCGGCCAGGCAGTGGCCCATCGGGTCGAGCACCCAGTCCGGCCCATGGATGCCGATCGGGGCGAAGAAGCGGTGGCGCAGGTATTCGACCAGGTTCTGGCCGGCGCGGCGCTCGATCGCGCAGCTCACCATGTAGGTGTTGAAATTGCTGTAAAGCCAGGCGCTGCCCGGCTCGTGGGTAAAGGACGCCCCGAAGAAGTGGGCGATCCAGTTCTCGGTCGTATAGCGCTCGGGGCTGTCGGCAAAGAAGAGCGGCTTGGCCAGGCCCGAGGTCATGGTCAGCAGGTGCTCGATCGTGACCCGCGGCAGGTTCGGGCCGGGGTCGGCCGGCATGTATTCGGGGAAAATCTCGCCGATCGGCTCGTCGATCCGGATCAGGCCTTCGTCCAGGGCGAGGCCGGCTGCGCAGGAGACGATCCCCTTGGCGACCGACCAGACATTGAGGCGGGTCCGGCTGCCCAGCCGGCGGTATTCTGCCACCTTGTGCCCGCCCTGATGGATCTGGGCATAGAGCACAACCTTGTTTTCCTTTAAGGTATCAATGACGAAATGGTTCAGGGCATCCTTCAGCTGATCCTTCATGACGGCCTCCTGGTGATCGTTCTGTTCCGTTATCCAATGCTTTTCGAAAAATGCTGATAATCCTTGTCGCCGCTCCAGTCGCCGCCCCAGCTCCAGCCAGCCTGATGGAACAGCCGGTAGCAGAGGTCTTCATGGTCGATCTTGCCGGGGAATTCGCGGCTGCGGTCGACATAGGGACCGGCGCTGGCCGGCGAGACGAGGCCGCTGTGCAGGTAGGGATTGAACAGCGGATTGATGTCGACGGCGGCGCCCAGACTGTGGCGCGACAGGGTCGTTGTGCCGGTGACCCGGCGATAGTTGAAGGCGGACGTGTTGTTGGCCGCCATCGACAGGTTGTCGTCGCCGGGCTCGCCGTAGTCATCGACCAGACGCACCGAGGCGAGCGGATAGCGCGCCTGGTAGAGGGCGTAGAAGATCTTCATGACCTCCGCCGCCAGCTTCGCGTTGACGATCAGTTCGCCCGTATGCTCCTGGCCGGCGAAGTCGACATGGCGCAGCGAAATGTAGCGCAAGTCGTCGTAGCTGACCTGGACCGCCGGATCATCCGCCGGATAGCTCATGCCGGTGATGCGGGCCTTCAGGGCTGCGTCCAGCTTCATGTAGAAAAACCGGCTGTCCGCCGCCAGGGTGACCCGGCTGCCGTCGGCCGGCTTTGGCGTGGGCGAAACGGTCGGCTTCGGGGTCTGCCGGGGCGACGGCGACGGTGACGGCATTGGGGACGGGCTCGGACCCGGAGAGATGCCTTGGCTTGCCACCGGCAGCGATACCGATGAAGCCGTCAGCGAACCAGTCGGCATGATCGACGGATCCGGCGCTCCGGCAGGTGTCGGACTTGCTGGGCCTGCCGTGGCGGCGTCGGCTGTCGTGGTTGCGCCTGCCGTGGCAGCGGTCGTTTCGTGAATCTGCGCCGCGGCGCAGCCGATTCCGGCCGGCAGCAGGAGCAGCAGGAGCGGCAGCAGCAGAAGCAGCATCCGGAGCGTCCGGAGACGGCAGGCTCTGGCTCGGCGGACGGCTTGGCGGTTCAAACGGGCAGCGCGGCTGGTCAAGAATTCCTCTCCCAAGCGAAAAAAGGCGGCAAGGGCGCAGGTCCCTTGCCGCAGATGTCTGGTCGTGTGGCCTGGCACACCGTCATTCTATCATGAAACGGCGGGCTGCTCGACGGGTTCGTATGCATCCGGGCCCTGAGCCGCAGCGTTGAGGAAGATGGCGGTGCTGCCGGCGAGGGCGATCTTCATGAAATCGGTGCGGCAGCGGTCGAAAGGGGTGTGGGCATACTGCTCCTGCATCGGCGAGTAGCCGATGGTTGGCTTGCGGTCGATGGCGCAGGACTTGCTGGCGTCAGTCGTGAAGCGCCAGTAGGCGCAGCCGGCCGGCTGGCCGATGGCTTCCAGGGCGGCCGCCGCCGAGCGGACGAAAGCATGCTGCGGGCTGATTTTCCAGGGGCCCATGTTCTTTTCGGCCTCGACGGCCAGTCCGGTCCAGGAGGTCTCGGTCGTGCTCCGGACCGCGACGTCGGCCCGGAATTCCGGGTCGGCTGCAGCCAGGGCGTCGATGATCGCCTGGATCTCGGCCAGTACCGATGCGGTGGTCTCGCCCGGCACCGTGCGGCGGTCAAGCGCGATCTGGCAGCGGTCCGGGACGACAGAAAGGGCGCCGGGCGAGCAGCTGATGATGGTCAGGGCGATCGTGGCCTGGCCAAGGTCGGGATCGGTCCGCAGGTTCGGGGCGAGGCTGTCCCGAATGCTCTGGATCAGCGGCAGCGCCTTATAGACCGCATTGATGCCGTTATCGGGCGCGCTGGCGTGGCTGGTCCGGCCGTAGACGGTCACGAGCAGCTCGATGCGTCCCTTATGGCCGCACATCAGCTTCAGCGACGTGGCTTCGGACGACACCATGGCGTCGTAGAAGATCCCGCGCTCTGCCAGGGTGGTGTCGGCCAGGTGCTTCATGCCGATCATCTGGCCCTGCTCTTCCTGAACGACGCCAGTGAACACAAACGTGCCGGGAAACCGGACGCCCCCGGCCCGCAGCCGGGCCAGCGCGCCGCCAGCATAGACATGGACAGCCTCGCCGCCCTTGACATCGGAGGCGCCGCGTCCATGGACGCACTCGGCGCGCTCCGGCCGGCGGTCCGCCGTCTCGGCATCGCAGATGTCCAGAGCGCCGCCAAACGGGTCGTAGCCCTGCCAGTTGGCAGGATCACCCGGACTGACGGCATCCATGTGCGAATTATAGAGGATGGTCGGGCCTGGTTCCGAGCCGCGGACAATGCCGACCGCGTTGCCGATGGCGTCGATGAACACGTCATCATAGCCGAGTCGCCGCATCTCATCGGCACACAGCCGGGCCAGCGCGCCTTCCTCGCCGCTCAGGCTCGGGGTCTGGAGCAGTCGCTGGGCGAAGGCGACCATATCCGGGTACAGCGCCGCGACGGCCTCGTCCAGCAGGCCGAGCGTGGCGGCGTCCAGGGCAGCCGCTGGCGCACTGGATGCACACGAACCGGCAGCGGTCTTCTGGATGCCTGCGGCCGCCTCAGCCATGGCCGCAGCAGGCGCCGGAATTCCTTGCGCCCGTCCCGGCATCGCCGCCGGCGGCGCCGCGCAGGTGGAAGCAGAAGTGGCAGACCTGGTCCTTGAAGATATGCTGGTCATGCACGCAGGCCAGGTCGGGATTGAAGCCGCGCGCGATGGCCGGGTCGATCTGCTCGCAGTAGATGATGCCGTAGTCTTCCATGCCGTCCTGCATCCACTGGTCGGCAAACGGACATTTGGTGAAGGTCTGCTCGACCTGGCCCTGGCCGTAGACGTCCTCGTAGACGAACAGCTCGCTGCGGCCCATGTCGTAGCTGGTCAGGTAGTTCTCGACCGTGTTGGCCTTGCCGGCCGCCGCGGCCCGGCGGGCGATGTCACGGCCGCGCTCTTCGCCGAAGGTGTCGACGCCGGCAGCGATGGCGGCGCGCCCCTCCTCGCCGAAACGGTCGATGACCGACTTCGAGACGTGCGCAAACAGCCTGGCGAACATGTGGTACATGGAGACGGGCTCCAGGCTGGGGTCGAGCGGCAGGTTCGCGGCGACGCTGGAACCGGGCGCCTGGTTCTCCGCGGCCATGGCCTCGGGCGATCGGTTCCCAGAAGACATGGCGGCGGGCGATCGGTTCTCACGCTCGGGGCTGCCGGCATTCGTGTTGTCCATGCGGTTTCTCCTCCAGATGCAGGAACCGGCCCGCCTGCGCGGACCGGCTCCAATGGGTGCCTGTTTCGGTCAGTAGCCGAGATAGGCCTTCTTGATGTCGGGGTCGGCCAGAAGGGTGCGGGCCTGGCCCTGGGCGACGATCGCGCCGGTCTCGATCACGTAGCCGCGGTGGGCGGCCTTGAGTGCGAGGCGGGCGTTCTGCTCGACGAGCAGGATGGTTGTGCCGTTCTTCTGGTTGATGTCCTTGATGATGCGGAAAATCTCCTTGACGAGGATCGGGGAGAGGCCCATCGATGGCTCGTCGAGCAGGAGGAGCTTCGGGCGGCCCATGAGGCTGCGCGCGATCGCCAGCATCTGCTGCTCGCCGCCGCTGAGCGTGCCGGCCATCTGGCGGACGCGCTCCTTGAGGCGCGGGAAGCGCTCGAAGACCATCGGCAGGTCCTCGGCCCGGGCAACGGCCTTGTCCGGCCGCAGGTAGGCGCCGAGCATCAGGTTCTCCATGACCGTCAGGTTGGCGAAGATGCCGCGCCCTTCCGGTGCCTGGAACAGCCCGAGCGCCACGATCTCGTGGGCCGGCATGGCCGTGATGTCCCTGCCGTCGAAGACGATCCGGCCGGCGGCTGGCTTCACCAGTCCGGAGATGGTCTTCAGGACCGTCGACTTGCCGGCGCCGTTGCCGCCGATCAGGGTGACGATCTCGCCCGCCTCGACCGTCA
Source organism: uncultured Oscillospiraceae bacterium (assembly GCA_964403755.1). GTDB lineage: Bacteria > Bacillota > Clostridia > Saccharofermentanales > UBA5734 > JAXGXQ01. The sequence goes on along the minus strand of CAYOHO010000041.1, from coordinate 4,103 downwards.
GGTTGAGGTCCGTGACGGCCGGGATCACGCCGTAGCGGACCTCGAGGTTCTCGATCTTCAGCATCGTCTTCAGCCCTTTTCCTTGTTCCGGCAGAGACCGGCCATGACATACTGGATCATCCAGGCGGCGGTGTGCGACGCCTCGTTGTTCGGGTCTCCCGGCGGGTAGAACTCGAGGATGTCGAAGCCGTCGATGCCCTTGGAGGCGACCGTGAACAGCGCGTAGGCGAGCTCATAGGAGGTCAGGCCGCACGGGTCCGGCGGTCCGCCGGGGTTGAACGCGATGTCAAGGATATCGCTGCAGACGGTGACGTAGACCTTGTCCGTGCCTTCGGAGGCGACGCGGTAGGCGTCCTCGATCACGGCCTCGATGCCGCGGCGGCGGATCTCGAAGCTGGTGTACATCGTGGCGCCGATTTCCTTGACGTATTCGCCCTGGGACTTGCTGTTGCGCGGGCCGTGGATGCCGACGTGGGCGATGCTGGTCGTCTTGACGTTCGGCAGGCCGGCGATGTTGTGGAACGGGCAGCAGCGGGCATAGGGGTCGCCCTCGAACTCGGGCTTGTTGTCGAGGTGGGCGTCGAAGTGGATGATGCCGATCTTGCCCTCGGTGAATTCGGACAGGGTCTGGACGGCCGGGTAGCTGATGCCGTGGTCGCCGCCGATGATGATCGGGAAGGCGCCGGCCTTCAGGATGTCACGCAGGCGCGACTGGAAGCGGCGGTACGACTCCAGCGTGTCGCCGGGGACGATGTCGACGTCGGAATAGTCGCAGACCTTCAGGGTGTCGAAGATATTGACGTCGACTTCCGGCATGTAGCCGCTGTAGCGGATCGAGGCGGCGCGGATGAACTTGGGGCCGAGATCGGCGCCCGTGCCGGTGCCCCAGGTGACGCTGCCCTCCCAGGGCATGCCCAGGACTGCCGCGTCAAACCCCTCGATCTGCTCTGCGGTCCGTGCGATCGGGACCTGCAGGAACGACGGGGTGCGCTGGTAGATGAATTCAGGGTTGCTCATCGTCTTCTTCTTCCTCCTTGCCGAGATAGGCTTCGATGACTTTGGGATTGGCCCGGATCTCCGCCGGCGTTCCGGCTGCGATCTCCTCGCCGTGGTCGAGGACGACGATGCGGTCGGAGATGTCCATGATGACCTTCATGTCGTGCTCGATCAGCAGGATGGTCTTCTTCATGTCGGTGCGGACCCGGTTGATCAGCTCCTTGAGGCGCTCCTTCTCGGCGCTGTTCATGCCGGCGGCCGGCTCATCGAGCAGTATGAGGTCGGATTCGGCGGCCAGGGCGCGCGCGATCTCAAGCAGGCGCTGCTCGCCGTAGGGCAGGCTGGTCGCCAGCTCGCCGATCTTGCGGTCGAGCCCGACGAACGTCAGGATGTCCATGCACTTGCGGACGGCGGCGGCGCGCTCCTCGCGGATCGAGCGGGGCAGGAGCAGGCCGCTGAAGAAGTTCTCCTTCGCCCAGCTCTCCTGGCCGACGAGGACGTTCTCCAGAACCGTCAGGGAGCGGAAGAGGCGGATGTTCTGGAAGGTCCGGCTGATACCGCGGCGCACCCGCTGGTGCGGCTTGAGCCGGTTGATGACCTCGCCCTTGAAGGTGATCGTGCCCGCGGTCGGTGTGTAGATGCCGGTCAGGAGGTTGAACAGCGTCGTCTTGCCGGCGCCGTTCGGGCCGATGATCGCGAGGATCTCGCCGGCGTCGAGGTCGATGCTGACATTGCTGACGGCCACAAGGCCGCCGAAGCGGATCGTGACGCCCCGCGTCTCAAGCATTCTCATGGCTGCTGCCTCCCTTCTCCGGAACGGCCGGCACCGGTTCGGCAGGCTTCAGCCAGGTGTTGCGCCGGCGGCGGGAGATGCCCCAGAAGCCTTCCGGCTTGAAGATCATGACCGCGACCATCATGGCGCCATAGAGGATCATGCGGTAGTCGACGAGGAAGCGCAGCATCTCGGGCGCGATGACCAGGACGATGGCGCCGAGCACGGAGCCGACGATGTTGCCCATGCCGCCGAGCACGACCATCGAGAGGATGGTGATGGAGTCGGCGTACATGAAGGAGTCGGGGCTGATGAACGAGAGGTAGACCGCGAAGAAGGCGCCGACGATGCCGGCAAAGAAGGCGCCGACGATGAAGGCGGTAAGCTTGGCGCGGGTCGTGTTGATGCCGACGGCCGAGGCGGCGATCTCGTCCTCGCGCACCGTCATCAGGCTGAGGCCGTAGCGCGAGGTCGTGACCCGGTGCATGACGAAGAGGGTGAAGAGCGTCAGCGCCAGGATCAGGTAGTAGTAGGGCGTCTTGCTGGCGAACTCGTAGTTGCCGATCGTCGGGGCCGGGATGCCGGGCAGGCCCATCGGGCCGCGCGTGACGCTGACCCAGTTCATGAAGATCAGGCGCACGATCTCGCCGAAGCCGAGCGTGACGATGCCGAGGTAGTCGCCCTGCAGGCGCAGCGCCGGCAGGCCGAGGACAAAGCCGAAGACCGCGGTGATGACGCCGCTGGCCAGCATGGCCAGCCAGAAGGAGACGCCCTGGTTGAGCATCAGGAGCGCAGTCACATAGGCGCCGATGCCGTAGAAGGCGGCATGGCCGATCGAGAACTGGCCGGCGTAGCCGGTGACAAGGTTGAGGCTGAGGGTCAGGATGACATACATCAGGACGCTGATCAGGATGTGGATCAGGTAGTCGGCCGTGATGATGAACGGCGCCAGTGCGACAAAGACGGCGAGGGCAGCCTTGGCCAGCAGGGGCAGCGCCTTGATGCGGTTGAGAGCGTTCTGCATGGTGCGCCTACACTTTCTGCTGATGGTTCCGGCCGAACAGGCCCGACGGCTTGACGAGCAGGACGATGATCAGGATCGAGAAGGCGATGGCGTCGCGGTAGCCGGAACTGAGGTAGGCGCCGCCGAGGTTCTCGATGACGCCGAGCACGATGCCGCCGACCATGGCGCCGGGGATGCTGCCGATGCCGCCGAGCACGGCGGCCGTGAACGCCTTGAGGCCGGCCGAGTAGCCCATCGTCGGGTAGACGGCGTCATAGTAGAGGCCGACCATGACACCGGCTGCCGTCGCAAGGGCCGAGCCGACGCCAAACGTCAGGCTGATGACCTTGTCGACGTTGATGCCCATCAGGCGGGCGGTGTCCTTGTTATAGGAAGTGGCGCGCATCGCGACGCCCCAGGCGGTGCGGCTGACGACCAGCTGCAGCACGACCATCAGCGCCACCGAGAGGAGCAGGATGTAGATCTGCAGGTTGTTGACGCTGACGTCGCCGAACTGGAAGCTCTGGATCTTGATCGCCTGCGGGAAGGGGTGCGTCTCGGTTCCCCAGATCAGCTGCGCCAGGTTGGCGAGGAAGATGGAGACGCCGAGCGCGCTCAGCAGCGGCGCCATGCGGTCGGCCATGCGCAGCGGCCGGTAGGCCACGCGCTCGATCGCCATGCCGACGATGGCGACGATCACCATCGAGAGCACCAGCGCCGGCACGAACGGCATGTGCAGCATCTTGATCAGGGTCAGCGCGATGAAGGTTCCGAGCATGAAGATGTCGCCGTGGGCAAAGTTGATGATGCGCAGGATGCCGTACACCATGCTGTACCCCAGCGCGATCAGCGCGTACACCGCGCCCATCGTCAGGCCGTTGAGCAATTGTTCAATAAACACGGACTGCTCCTCGAAGTTGCTTCAAAGCATATGCCTCCCGGGCGGCACAGGAAACGGGTTCCGGTGCTTCCTGGAGGCATATGCCCTGTCTTGGCGGAAAGGATCGCCCGCACTCGGGCCGGCACGCGACCGGCACAGGGCCGGCGCGGGACCGGCACGGGGCCGGCGTGCCAGCCCGCGACCGGCGGGGCCGGCGCGGAGCTGGCAGAGTCCCCGGGCAGCCGGGCTGCCCGGGGACAAGTGGTTCTTACTTCTTGTAGAGCTCGAACTTGCCGCCCTTGACGACGAGCTTGAGCGGGTTCTTGATGCTGTCGCCATTGGCGTCGAAGGTGGTGTTGCCGGTCACGCCCTTGAAGTCCTTCAGGGTGGTGAGGTAGGTCATGATGCCCTTGCGGTCGGTGGCGCCCTTCTTCAGGGCCTCGATCACGATG
>CAYOHO010000040.1:2818-10077 GCA_964403755.1 uncultured Oscillospiraceae bacterium | reverse complement strand
GTCGCCGCGCTGGCGTCGTTCTGGCCCGGCATTGCCTTCTCCTGGCCCTTCGTCGCCTTTTTCGGCATCTTTCCGCTGGTCAAGGCCTTTGCCGAAAAAAGATGGCCGCGGTTGCCCGCAGCCATCTTCAAGCTGTCGCTTTCAGCTGTCCTTGTCCTCTTCGCCGTCTGGCTGTTCGCCATCCCGGCCCTGCAGGCAACGGTTGCGCGCTATGGCGCCTGGATCCTGGCGGCGCTTTTTGCCGGCGGCTTCCTGACGGTGCTGGCCTACGACTACGCCCTGACCCTTCTGATCACCCTCTACCTCAGCCGGCGCCCCTGGGGCTGATTCCCTGACCTTGGCTGACCGGTTCTCAGGCCTCGGCGCCCGGCGACCGGTTCTCAGGCCTTGGCGCCCGGCGACCGGTTCTCAGGCCTCGGCGCCCGGCGATAGGATGCGCTTCTGGCCGGTGATGGCCTGGATCGGGTTGATGTCGAGCGTGACTTCGATCACGCCGAGGAATTCCTTCTTCTCGCTGCGCACGGCAAAGTAGCGGATCAGCACATACTTCGGGCCCATCTTGATCCAGAAGTCCTCGGAGTCGCGGGCGCCGCTGCGGAAGTCCTCGACCAGCTTCTCGACGACATGGACGCTCGCCGGCGGATGGCAGTTGCTGACGTGCCGTCCGATGACCGTCCTGGGGCGGGGAAAGATCCGGTCTTCGGCGCGGTTGAAGTAGCGCACCAGGCCCTTGTCATCGACAAACGTGATATCGATCGGCAGGGTATCGAGCATGGCGGTCAGCTGTTCGCTGTTCATCACGCCGGTGGGGAAGCGGATCAGGCCGGCCTGCTGCAGCGCCTCTGCAGCCTGGTGCTGGCCGATGTCGGCGCGGGCCGGCTGCCAGCGGGCCTCGGGCTCGACCAGGCAGTAGCCGATCTCGTCGCTCTCCTGGGCAATCAGGTACCATTCGTCCTCGGTGAGGAGCTCGAGCAGCATCGGGATCAGGATGCGCTCTTCCTTGAAGATCATCTCATGGACCTTGCGCACGGCCTCGGCTGCATACCTGGCGGTGTCCGGATCGGCGATGCGGGCGCGGTCGCGGGCATACTTGAGCTGGCCGCGGATCTCGTCGTCGACGCCCCACATGACCTTGGCGGGCGCCGGACGGTCATACTTCTCGAGATAGGGGAAGATCAGCTGCTCCTTGCGGGCATAGTGCTTGTCGATGTCAAGCAGAAGCGAGAGCGCGGCCGACAGGTTCATGCCCGCTTCCTTCGGATTGGCGCGGAAGCGCTCGATGGCGGGGTTGACGTCGCGGGCGATCATCGCCTCGAGCGCCCGGTTCTCAGCCTTCAGCTGATGGGCCGGATGGCCGGGCGTCTCCTCCGGGTCGGTCACGGTATCGTCCAGCTGGTCGGCAAAGACGGCGGCGTGCACATCACACATGCTCTGGATTTCCTCAGGCGCCATGCCCTCGCGGACCAGTTCGCTTTCGAGGCGGGCGATCTCGTCACCGCTGATGCCCTCGGTGGCATGCGCGAACGCATCCTTGACCTCCTCCGGCGAACGTCCCTGGTGCAGCTCGCGGATCAGGTTCTTGAGCTCCCTGCGGCGCTCGTCGTCGCTCAGTTCCTTGCGGTTGTTGATCCATTCACTCATCTGTCAGGCCCTCCTTCATCAGGCCGCCGGCCCGCATCTGATGCCGGGCCGGTCTATCTTCAGTCGATTCCTGTCTGGCGGTCCCGCGGGCTTGTCCGTCCGCACTTGCCGCAACAGCCTCAGACTAGTGCAGACTGCGGCAATTTGCCGTAGCGTGGGCTACCAAGCAGGGCCGTCGAAGGGTGATTGGAAGCCAATCGCTGAGGATGACAGATTAAATGCAGAGACGGAGCGGGCAGACAGGGGTGAATCTGGATGCAGGCCTAGCGCCGGCGCTGGTCGTGGAAGCGGAGCAGCAGCAGGGAAAGGCGGCCCAGCAGGATCAGGAACAGGAGAACCAGGCTGCCTGTCAGTAGATAGTAGAGGTTCCGGTTGGCCTGGAGCACATTAAGCAGGCGGTTGAGCAGGCTGATGTTGGTGAGGATCTGGCGGTCGGGGCCGACGTTGACCGGAATGAGCGTGCCATCGGCGAGCTCGAACACGACCTGGCCCACGGTCATGCTGCGCTGGATCGGGCGGCTGTAGGGTCCGTAGGACTTGTAGGTCGTGCCTGACTTGAGGTAGGGGTCGCCCTTCGGGCGGACATACTGGACCGACTGCTGGTAGACAAGCCCAAAGGACTCGCCGTCGCGCGTCGTCTCCTGGGCGCCCGTATAGGGCTCGCCGGCGGTGACCAGCGGATGGATCTCATAGGTGCGCTGGCAGGCGTCGAACAGCGCCAGCGTATCGTCGACGGCCTGCTCGCGCCGGCCGTTGGCCGTGATGCTGATGATGCCGAAGCTGTTGACGGTCCCGGCTGTGATCGTGGTGATCTTCTCCGTCCCCGAGAGGAAGACACCGCTGACGCGGCCCTCGGAATAGGGCCAGAGGCTTGAGAGCTGGTTGGCCATCGGCACGAGGGTACGGCCGTCGATCACAATATACTCGCTCTGCTTGCGGAACAGGCGGCTGAAGCGCTCGTTCTGGAGCGCGCGCTGCATGAGGACGGCCAGGTCGGAAACCGTTGTGCAGGCAGTTCCGGCCGCCGCATTCGCGCTGCTCTGGCTGGCGGCGGCTGACGTCGGGGCTGGCGTGGGCGAGGGCGTGGGCGACGTCTGGGCGGCGCCGGAACCGGTCGCCGGAGGCAGGCCGGACGCCGTGGCGAAAAGCGTGTTCTTGAGGCCAAGCGCGTTGGCGCGGGCGTTCATCTGACGCACAAAGCCGGCCTCGTCGTTGCCGGCCGACTCGGCGATCGCCAGGGCAGCCGCGCTGGAGTCATAGAAGAGAAGCCGCATCAGCAGGTACTCGAGCGAGTACTTGTCGCCGGTGCGCAGCCGGACATTGTCGCCGGTCGACTCGAAATAGGCCAGGTCGGCGACTGCGTTGCTGATGGTGACCTTGACGTCGAGCGTCTGCTTCTCAACGGCGAGCAGGGCAGTCATGATCTTGCTCGCCGCCGGGATGTCGAGGCTGGCCTTGGCATCCTTGGCATACAGGACACGGCCGCGTCCGGTCTCGATGACGATGGCGCTCGCCGCCGTATGCTCGACGACCAGGGCCTGCGGGTACATCACGCCCGCTGCCGGCTGGCTGCCGGAAACAGCCGTTGATCCGGCCGTCTGGGAAGCGGCTGCGGTCGGACGCGTCGTTGCGGCTGCGGTCGGCTGCGGTGTGGGCATCGGGGTGGCCGAGGCTGTCGGGCGCGTTGTGGCCGGCCTGGTGGGTGCTGCGGTCGGCCGCGCAGTCGTCGCGACAGTCGGTCCGGACGTCGCAGAAGATGCTGCCGCGGCGGAAGCGAGGACGGGCACCGATGGAAGCGCAACGGTCACGGCCGCGGCGAGGAGGAGCGCGCACCAGCCGGAAAGCCGGCGAATGCCTTTCCTGGCACCGTTTCTCCGCATGCTGCTGCCCCCCTTCCTGATTGCTTCATTCTAGCACAAGATTTCAAAAATCGTGATAAAATTGCCGCCAGTCACTTGTCAGACGTTGACCACCATGGCAATAAATAACTATAATGGAAAAATGTATTGGAGAGCAACATGCAGGCGGCCGGCTATGCTGACCAGGCACTGCATTCGGAGGTAGAACATGGTTCACAACAGTGCCAGCCCGATTATCCTCACAAATAGCCCGGCGGCAGAAGACCTGACAGCCCTGCAGCATGGTCCCATGACGATTGTCCTGACAACCGATCCGGTCTGCGTCGAGCAGAAGAATCCGGGACGCCACGAATATTACGAGTTCTTCTACCCGGTCAACACCATGCAGAAGCTGTTCGTCGAGGACCGCAGCATCGACTGCCATCCCGGCCAGGTCGTGCCGATCAACCCCGGTCAGCCGCATGGATTCCGCCGCGGCAACCGGGCTGTCTCGTTCATCATGATCCAGTTCGAGACCGTCTATCTGTCCGGGCTGATGCAGGACATGCAGCCGTCAGATCCGCCGGAGCCTGGCCAGGGCCTGCCGCTGATGGAGAACGCCGCCTTCCCGGTCGGCAGCGATCTCCAGTCGCTTGGCGCCCGCCTCATCCGCGAGTTCGACGAGCAGCGCCCGGGCCGCGAGCGGCTGCTGCATGCCATGACCGATGCCCTCGCCATCCTGCTCATCCGGACCTGCTTTGGACAGCGTCCGGCCGCCCCGGCCGTGCGCCAGACCCTGCAGAGCGAGCGCTACCTGCGCTTCCGCCAGGTGATCGAATACATGCAGAACCATCTGTCCGACAAGATCACCATCGACAGCCTGGCGGAGATTGCCGGCATGAACCGCTACCATTTCATCCGGACCTTCCGTTCCGCCTTCTCCCAGAGCCCATACGACTATCTCACCGACCTGCGCATCGAGCGGGCCTCGCAGCTGCTGCAGCAGAACAGCCTCCCGGCTGCGGAAATTGCCAGCCAGTGCGGCTTCTTTTCGGCCAGCCGCTTCTCGGCCGCCTTCAAGCTGGCGACTGGCATGACGCCAAGCCAGTACCGGATCAACAGCCGCAGCGCACAGCCCGAATCCCGGAATTAAAACCATCGCCGCGGATCCAGAGCACAGCCGGCCGCTTGACAGGCAGCCGGCCTGTGTTTATGATGCTCATAGACCAATATTCATACGGATTTAGTCAAGTATCGACTGGCCAACTGAAAGCGAATCAGCCCGTCGACCGTCCGGTCGGGGCAGGAGGTCCATATGGCGGAACGCACATACGGGTTCAACACCCGGAGCATCCACGCCGGCCAGAAAGCTGACCCGACCACCGGGTCACGCGCCGTCCCCATCTACCAGACAACATCCTACGTCTTCGATGACGCCCAGCACGGAGCCGATTTATTCGCGCTGGCCCGGCCGGGCAACATCTATACCCGCATCATGAATCCGACGACTGCGGTCTTCGAGGAGCGCATGGCAGCGCTCGAGGGCGGCATCGGCGCCCTGGCGACCGCTTCCGGCTCGGCGGCGATCACCTATGCGATCATGAACCTGACCGGCGCCGGCGGGCACATTGTCGCCGCAGCCACGCTATACGGTGGCACCCATAACCTGCTTGCCAACACGCTGCCGCTCTATGGCATCACCACCACCTTCGTCAATCCGGACGATCCGGCCAGCTTTGCTGCCGCCGTCCGTCCCGAGACCCGCGCCATCTTCGTCGAGACAATCGGCAATCCGGCCGCGAATGTCGCCGATCTGCCGGCAATCGCCGAGATCGCGCACCGCAGCGGTGTCCCCCTGATCGTTGACAACACCTTCGGCACCCCGTACCTGATCCGCCCGATCGAGCACGGCGCCGACATCGTCTGCCATTCCGCGACCAAGTACATCGGCGGCCACGGCACGTCGCTCGGCGGCATCATCATCGACGCCGGCCGCTTCGACTATGGCAAGGACGACCGCTTCCCGCTGCTTTCGCAGCCCGACCCCGGCTACAACGGGCTGCGCTATGCTGCCGACGTCGGGGCGGCCGCCTTCATCACCCGGGCCCGCATCAGCCTGCTGCGCGACACCGGTGCCGCCATCAGCCCGTTCAACGCCTGGCTGATGATCCAGGGCCTCGAGACGCTGCCGCTGCGCATGGAGCGCCACTGCGCCAATGCCCAGAAGGTGGCGGAGTACCTGGCTGCCCATCCCAGGGTGGCCTACGTGAACTACCCCGGCCTGCCGGACAATCCCTATCACGGCCTTGCCCGGCGGCTGATGCCGCTCGGCGCGGGCGCCATCTTCTCGTTCGGCGTCAAGGGCGGCCGGACAGAGGCCGCCCGCTTCATCGACCACCTCGAGCTGTTCTCGCTGCTGGCCAACGTCGCTGACGCCAAGTCGCTCGTCATTCATCCGGCCGGCACCACACACGCCCAGCTGAATGACGAACAGCTGCGGCATGCCGGCGTCGGCCCCGAGATGGTCCGCCTGTCCATCGGCCTCGAGGATATCGAGGACCTGATCGCTGACCTGGACGGCGCCCTGGCACACGTCTGAAGTGCCCTGCCATACGGACCTGCAAGAGCGCCAGCGTGCGCAAGCGAGGTGAACCATGCGTCTGTCGACAAAGGGACAATATGCGCTTGAGGCCATGCTCATCATGGCCATCGAAGGCCGCGGCACCCTGATCAGCATCCATGCGATCGGCCAGCGGACCGGCATTTCCGACCCGTATCTGGAACAGATCTTCTCCAGCCTGCGCCGCGCCGGCCTCATCGAAAGCACCCGCGGCACCCAGGGCGGCTACCAGCTGGCCCGCGATCCGCAGGCGATCACGCTCGGGCAGATCCTGCGGGCCGGCGAAGGCTCGCTGGCGCCGGTGCGCTGCAGCGAGCTGGGCGCCGAGGCCTGCGACGCCTTCGAGACCTGCATGACCTATCCGCTCTGGCGCCAGATGTCGGAGGCGATCAGCTCGGTCATCGACCGGATGACGCTCGCCGACCTCGCCCAGCGCTGGCAGGATGAGCAGGACGCCTGCTGTCTGGACTTCTCGATCTGAACCGCCCGCCCGGGCCGCCTTCCACCGGCGGCCGACCGACCGTCCGGCCAGCCGGCCGCTGCGGCCAGATCCGACTGATTGAGGGACTGCCATGAAGCTATCGACCAAGACCCGCTACGGTGTGCGCGCCCTTGTCGACCTGGCCTGCCAGGGCGGACAGGGCCATGTCTCGCTGAACAGCATCGCCCAGCGCCAGAACCTGTCGCCCAAGTACCTTGAGCAGGAGTTCGCCACCCTGCGCCGCGCCGGTATCCTCAAGAGCGTCAAGGGTGCGCAGGGCGGCTACATGCTGGCCCGCCTGCCGCGGGATATCCGGGTGGATGAAGTCATCCGGGTGCTCGAGGGCGACCTCGCCATCGTCGACCGGCTCGAGGCGGACGATGCGAGCCCGGTCCGCTCCCTGCTCCACCGCGCGGTGTATGAGCCGGTTGGGCAGGCAATCGAGCTGGCGATGCACGACATGAGCCTCGAGGATCTGGTCCGGCACTACGAAGAAGCGCAGCTCTGCCGGAACATGTACTATATCTGACGAAGAGCGTCTCGCCGGCCACCCCCGCATACGGAAGGGCGGCCGGCCTTTTTTCACGCCTGCGGCGGCACCGGCAGCACTGGCGGCACCGGTGGAACTGACGGAACCAGCGGCGCCGGCAGCGGCGGCGGAACTGGCGGCACCGGCAGT
>CAYOHO010000040.1:0-2718 GCA_964403755.1 uncultured Oscillospiraceae bacterium | reverse complement strand
CGATTCGATCCGAACCTAGTGGCGAATCCGGCCCCTTCATGGTAACATGGTTACGTTCCAATCGATGGATAAGGAGCTGATTCACATGGTGCTGACCGGTATCGGAGCGACGGGCGACTGCGTACTCATGATCCAGCGCGGCTTGTCGCAGTCGCCGACAACCAGCCTCGACTGCTGTCCGGCGAGCGCCCGCGTGATCATCGTCACCGACCGCGAGGTCGCGGTCCTGCATGCTCCGGCCCTTGCCGCCACCCTGACGGCGGCCGGACGCACGGTGCACACCGTCGTGGTCGACGGCTCCGAGGCAGCCAAGAACCTCGAGAGTGTCCGTTCCATCTATGAGCAGCTGTCGGACATCGACTGCAGCCAGGGTGACCTGATCCTGGCCTTCGGCGGCGGCAGCATCATCGACATGGCCTCTTTCGCCGCCACCACCTTCCTCGGCGGCATCCCGCTGGTGATCATCCCGACCTCTCTGGCCGCCATGGTCGACTCTTCGGTCAGCCACAACTGCTGCCTCAACTTCCGCAGCACGCGGAATGTCATCCAGGCAGTCAGCCACCCGCTGCGGGTCCTCATCGACCCGGACTACCTGAACAGCCTTTCCCAGCGCCAGATGGCCAACGGCTACGCCCAGATCATCCGCTATGGCATGATCTCCGACCCTGAGCTCATCAGCATGATGATAGATGGACAGCCGGACATGGAAGTGCTCATCGGCCGCGCCATCGAGGCCCGCCTCAAGACCGAGCGCGACAACCCGGACAGCCTCGAGTTTGGCCGCTCCGTCGGCGACGCCATCGAAGGGCATTTCCGCTTCCTCAAGTACCAGCATGGCGAAGCCCTGGCGCTCGGCATGCTGGCTGCCTGTCCGACCCCTCAGCTGCGCAGCCTGCTGCAGCAGTACAACCTGCCTCTCAAGCTGGAAGGCGTCACGCCGGACACGATCATCCGGCGCATCGTCAAGTCGCTCCAGATCCAGAGCCCGCGAGGCCATGGCCACGTGCGGGTCGAGGAAGCCGGCAAGCCGTTCCGCGAGATGCTCGACCCGGCCCAGGCCGAGCTGCGGATGACCGAGCTTGTCGCCATCCTGACCACCCCAGCCTGATCCGGAATCCGTCCTGACGCGAAGGAGCAAGAAATGACCCCAACGTTCAGCCGCGCCCGCCGCGCGTTCATCGTCCTCCTCACCATGGCGCTGCTTCTGCCCGCCGTCGCCGGCTGCTCAGGCACCGCAGCCGTTTCCGACCGCCCGGCCCGCTACGGCAGCTTCGGCGCCGATTTCGCCCGCACGCTGGCGGCTGCCAACCCGGCTCGCACCGCGGGTTCCGATGGCGAGTCAAAAACCGGTGACATGATCATCAATGCCCTGCGTGACCTCGGGTTCGATCCGATCATCACGACCTTCAGCTTCAAGGCCGCCGACGGCTCGACCAAGAGCTCCCGCAACATCACGGTGCGCATCCCCGGCACGGGCGTCACGGTGAAGACGGGTGACCGGTCCGAGAAGGCGACCCGCCAGGTCATCATCGGCGCCCACTACGATGCGACGGCTACCCAGGCCGACATCGACAAGGCCAAGAGCGGTGCACCTTCGGCGGCCAGCGCCGCCAACGCAGCCGGTGGAACGGCTGCCGCCAGCGGCCCGAACTGGGTTCCGACCTGGAAGGACTTTACCGGCATCAGCGACAATGCCTCCTCGATCGGCGCACTCCTCGTGATGGCCCGTGAGCTCAAGATGAAGCGAAACGCCCACGATGTTGTCCTGGTGGCCTTCGGCGCCGGCCATGCCGACCAGGCGGGCGCGCGCGACTTCGTCAGCAAGATGAGCAGCGATGAGATAGCCCGCACCGACGTCATGTACAATCTCGAGAACATCTACGCCGGCGACAAGCTCTATGCCAATGCCGGCCAGAACTCGATCCGGGCCAACTACCAGAAGGACTACGAGAAGCGCCGCAAGCTTTACGAAGTCACCGACATCTACTACGAATACGAGCTCTATTCCAACAACAAGGTGGCGCTCTACACCAACCAGTCCGTTATCGAGACCGACCAGAACCGGCTGAAGATCATGGCTCCCTACCGCGAGTGGACGATGCATGTCTCCGACTGCACGCCGTTCGACGAGAAGGGCGTCCCGATCGTCTTCTTCGAGTCCTATGACTATGATGTCGACAAGCTCGAGAACATGCGCGAGAGCAACAACCCGGCCTTCACGGCCACCAGCGGCCGGATCGCCGGCACGCCCTACGACTCCACCCGCTTCCTCGAGCAGCTGTTCGAGTCGCAGCAGAAGCAGCAGACCCCGACGCCGACACCGACTGCCGGTGCAGCAGCATCGTCTGCTGCCTCGGGTTCGGCCAGCGCCAAGACCACGCCGGGCGCCAGCGTCAAGACAACGCCGGGCGCCAGTGCCGCGCCTGGTGCCGCGACAGGCGGCGCCGTCGGCACAACGGCGGCCGCGACCACGCTGATGACGCCGGAAGACGATGGAACCGGCAAGAACGAGCCGCTGGAAGACCTGCTGACCCGCCGCATCAACAACACGGCCTTCATCATCATCATGGCCATCCGCAAGGCCGGCGTCGAGGCGACGCCAGCGCCCAGCAAGCAGACCACGGCCACCACGACCCGGGCGACCACATCCACGGCTGCCGCACCTTCGCCATCGGCAACGGCTGCACCGACCACCGCGGCCCCGGCCACAACCACGAC
>CAYOHO010000039.1:0-10109 GCA_964403755.1 uncultured Oscillospiraceae bacterium | reverse complement strand
GCTGGTGGGCGCTGACGTATACCTGTCGGCGGAAGCCCTGGCGCAGCAGGGAGCGGGCGAGCTCGCCCAGGTAGTCGATGCCGCCGCGGACGCTGACCTGCACGGTGCCGCGGCCGCTCAGGGTGGCGCCGGCGTAGAAGTAGGGCAGCCCGGTGAGGACGAGGCCGTTGGCGGCTTCGGCCATCTTGAGGGCGAAGGCTTCGGCGATGACCGTTTCGCAGTCGAGCGGCATGCCGCCGTGCATTTCCGTCGTGCCAACCGGCACAAAGATCAGGTCATTTTCCTGCAGATAGGCTTCGGCCTCGCGGTTTGTAAGGCGGCCCAGAATCCGTGTTCTCGGGGTATCCATCGTTATGGGTTCTCCGTTCGTGTGGGGCGGTCAGCCGCCGGCGGTTTCCTGTTCGTGGTGGCGGCGCATCAGTTCCTGGCTGATCCGTTCCGTGTCCCTGGCGTCCAGGTTGTAGATCAGGCCGATGCCGGCGGTCATGAGGATAAAGCAGATGACGGGGATCAGGGTTGCTGCACTGCGGATGCCGCTGGCAACCTGTGCGGTTTGGACCGGCTGCGCGGCGTTGTAGCCGACCAGCGAGAGCATGAACATCGAGACGGAGGAGGCGATGGCCGAACCGATCTTGCGGGCGAAGCCGAAGATCGAGAAGACGGAGCCATCCTTGCGGATCCCGGTCTGGAATTCCTGGTAGTCGATGCAGTCGGCCACCAGCGACCAGACGATCATGATGAAGAAGTTGTTGCCGAGGCTGCCGATGGTCGAAAGGATGAGGTAGGCGTACATGTTCGGGACCGGGACGAGGAATAGCCCGAGCGAGAGGACCAGGCTGGGGATGCAGGTGTAGAGCAGGGTCCGACGCTTGCCGAACCGGCGCACGGCCCAGGGCGCCACCGGGAAGAGGGCAAGGGCAACCGCCACGGACACCAGTGAGACGACAGTCAGGATGCTGGCGTCACCGTAGTATTCCTTGTACAGGTACGTTCGGACGGCCGAGTAGCCGGTGATCATGATCAGGGAACCGATCGTCGCGACCATGGCGCCAATCATCGGCCGGTTGCGGAGGACACCGCGGACGACTTCCCGGTAGTCATAGCGTTCCGCTTCGACCGCTTCCGCCTCGCGCACCCGCTCGGTGGTCAGGGAAAGCATCGCCTGGTAGCCGATGAGTGAGAGGACACCGAAGATGACCGCGATCATGAAGAAGCGCTCGGGGATGTATTCGGTCTTGTTGCGGACGATGAACTGGGGCACGAAGGAGAGGAAGCCGTAGCCGACGATCATGCCGCCGATGCTGCGGGCCCGCGAGAGCTTCGTGCGCTCGACCGGGTTGCGGGTGATGACGGAGACCAGCGAGCCGTAGGGCATCGAAGTCAGTGTGTAGGTCATGTCGGTCAGGATGTAGGCAGCACTGGCGATGATGTACCTCGCCATGATCGGCAGGCCGTAGACCGGCGCGAAGGCGAGGCAGCCGGCGAGGGCGAGCGGCCCCATGCCCAGCCGGATGTAGGGCTTGAACTTGTCGCCCGACTTTCCCAGTCGCACGCGGTCGGGGATGGCGCCGATCAGTGGGTCGTTGATGGCGTCCCAGATGCGAGAGAAGATGAAGAACACGCCCAGATAAGCCGGCGTGATGCCGAGCACATACGTGCAGTAGACGACAAAGAAGGACTCTACATACAGGTTGACGAACGAGCCGGCCATGTCGCCCAGCGTGTAGCCGACCTGGTCACGGATGCCGAACGGACGCATCGCGGCCGGGACCGCAGCAGCGGGGGCGGTGGATGGGATGCTGTTGGCTTTATCCATCTTCTGGTTCTCCCCCGAGTGCCTGTATCGGCTGCGCGGCTGAAATTAACGGAAACGATTTCGGTTGCAATACCAACAGTTTCAAATGGCAAATTCGGCTTTTTCTGGAATCGGTTACGGCGTGTATTGGCTTGGATTTGGCTGCGGAAGCTTGTATAATCCCATTCTAGATGGGTTGGTCGGCGTTAATATGACATTTCTCGCACAATAGATTGCATTTCTTGCCTCCACTGTATATCCTAATGACAAAATACACGGAGATTTGCAAAATGATTTATGCATGATCAACAGGTTGGGTGCCGCCATGAAGCGTTTTGAACCGTTCGACCCAAGCCAGGCGATGAAGGCAGACAAGTACGAGCTGCACTTCTTTGAGGACGTGCATCCGCCCAAGGTCCGCCGTCACGCTCACCGCCACTATGAGGTGCTCTTCGTTGCCTCGGGTTCGGTGGTCTACCAGGTGGAGAATCAGGAATACAGTCTGCGGCGCGGCGACCTGCTGTTCATTTCGCCTGGCATCGAGCATGTGCTCAAGGGCTTCGGCCCGGAAAAGGGCGCCTATACCCGGATTGTGCTCTGGCTGAGCCAGTCGTTTCTGGACCGGCTGCGGCAGGATGACCCGTCGGTCGGATCCTGCTTTGAACGCTGCGCCAGCGACCGTAACTGGCTGGTCCGCTCCCCGGAAGCCACCTGGCAGGCCCTGTTCAGTGCCCTGCAGATGATCCGGACCGAGGAGGAGGGCGACCTGCCGGGCCGTCGCCTGATGACCTGGCTTATTGCCGCCCAGATCCTGGTCCACTTCGACCGCACGGTCCATTTCCTGCGCGGCCAGGCGCCCCCGGCCGCCAATGTTTCCCTGATCAAGACGATCAGCGACTATATTCACGAAAACTACGGCAGCGACCTCTCGCTCGACTTCCTGGCGAACCGGTTCAGCATCAGTCCGTCGACCCTGTCGCACACCTTCAAGAAGGAGACCGGACTATCGGTCTACCACTACATCCAGCAGCGCCGGCTGGTTGCCGCCAAGAACCTGATCCTCTCCGGCGCCGCGGCCGGCAAGATCTACACCCGCTGCGGATTTTCCGACTACAGCACGTTCTACCGCGCCTTCTGCCGCGAATACGGCAAGTCACCCTCGGAAATGAAAAAGTCCGGCGTCATGTGATGCCGGACACTGCTGGTGTGCCACATCCGCCGGAACCGGGCGCCTGGTGCTCCGGTTTGATGCGCCTTATCCGCCGAAACCGAGCGCCTGGCGCTCCTTTTTCCCGAGCGCAGCCATTGTGACATGCCAGGCGTTGTCGAGCATGTCGCGCACGGCGGCATCGGGGACCGCGCCATCGACATAGAGCGAGTTCCAGTGGATCTTGTTCATGTGGTAGCCGGGGACAACCTGGCCGGGGAACTGGCGGCGCAGCACATCGCCGAAGGCCGGCTCGAGCTTGAGGGTGATGATCGGCCGGCCATCGCGGTCGCCGCCGACCATGCAGAACATCCGGCCGCCGACGAAGTAGCGCACGGCTTCCCAGTCGGGCTGGTAGTCGCGGGTGACGCCGGGCTTGGCCAGACAGTAGGCATTGAGCCAGAGATATGGACCCAGTTGACGGGTAAGGTCGAGTTCCATCCAGTCACCTGCTTTCGGTGTTCGGTGGGGCGTTCCGCGCGGGCATGATGGCGCCAGGCTCAGGCGCGCCATTGGCGTACGTTCCGGCGTCAGCCCCTGGTTCAGATTCTACTGCAGCCGCCGCTGCTTCGCTACGAAGTTTTCAGGGATTGCTCCGATCCGGCAGCGGATTCGCCTTTCCTGACTACGGACGGCTATCCCTCGTCATGCTATAATGATTCCATCTCCAAGACCGGCCATGCTGCTGACTCCGATCCACGACATCCGGTGATAGCCTGACGGGATTTCCGCGCTGCTGCCTGACGCAGCCAGACACGAAAAGCAGACAGAGGGTGCGAAGGATCATGATGCCTGATAAACAGTCACCCGGAGAATCGCTGAAGCCGCTGGCCCAGGCTGTCCGCCCGCTGAACGACGCGTTCCGGATCATCCTGATCTATGTGGTCATGGGCATGCTCTGGATCTTCTTCTCCGACCGGCTGCTTGCCATCCTGGTCCGCGACATGCAGGCCTACGAGCAGGCGCAGCTTTTCAAGGGCTGGTTCTACATCATCCTTTCCGCGGCCATCTTCTTCATGATCCTGTATGGCAAGCTGAGGCTGATCGAACGTTCTGCCGTCCAGATCACGGTCGACAACCAGCGGCTGCATGAACTGGCCTACTACGACCAGCTGACCCAGCTGCCCAACCGGGCCATGCTCATGGAGCAGGGCGCCGAGCTGCTAAGCGTGGCGTCTGCCAGCAGGCTGAAGGCGGCGCTTCTTTTCCTGGACATCGACAATTTCAAGCACATCAATGAGACGATGACCCATAATGCCGGCGACGCCCTGCTCTGCCACCTGGCCAGCCAGCTGCTGATTGCCTGTTCGCCGCAGAACCATGTCTACCGGCTCGGCGGCGACGAGTTTGCCGTCCTGGTGATGAATCCGGCCGTGGACGCCGATTTCATGCAGCTGTGCACGGCCCTCAAGCAAAGGCTCGGCGAGCCGTGGCTGTATCAGGGCAACCAGTTTCACATGACGGTCAGCATCGGGCTCGCCGTCTATCCGGATCATGGCGACAGCATCGACAGCCTGTGCCAGAATGCCGATGCCGCCCTGTCCCATGTCAAGGACCATGGCAGGAACGGTGTGGTCGCGTTCAGTGAAGACATGCAGGCCGCGTCCTGGACCTACCTGAAGCTGTTCAACGGTCTGCAGAAGACGATCGCCGCCGAGGCCTTCAGCCTGCATTATCAGCCGATCATCAACCTCCGGACCCGGCAGGTCGAATGCTGCGAAGCGCTGATCCGCTGGCCCGACCCGCAGCGCGGATACATCCCGCCGCTAGAGTTCATCCCCTTTTCCGAAGGCACCGGCCAGATCTTCCCGATTACGGAGTGGGTCATGCGCAAGACCTGCCGCTTCCTGCGGTCCGGGGCCGAACGGTCGCTGCCGGTCGCCGCGGTCACCATCAACCTGTCGACCGTGGTCCTGCGCCATGCCAGCTTCTGCAGCATGATCGAGAAGATCGAGCGCGAACTGGACTGCAGCCCGGGCACCCTGCAGTTCGAAATCACCGAGAGCGCGGCAGTCCAGGACTTCGAGCAGGCCGTCTCCGTGATCACCTGGCTGCGCAGCCGGGGCCACAAGATCCTGCTGGATGACTTCGGGACCGGATACTCTTCCCTGACCTGCCTGCAAACCCTGCCGATCGACATCGTCAAGATCGACAAGAACTTCACCCGCGATATTGCGACCCAGCCCGACCATCAGCGGATGTTCCGCTCCATTGTCGACCTGGCGCACCAGATCGGGCTGCAGATCCTGGCGGAAGGCGTTGAGACACCGGAGCAGCTGGACATCGTCATCGCTTCCGGCTGTGACTATGGCCAGGGCTATCTCTTTGCCCGGCCGATGCCCGAGGAGACGCTCGCCGCCTGGGCCGATCAGTCGCCCTACTGCCGCAGCAGCGAATAGCCGGCTATCTGATCCGCTGCAGCCGACGTGAGCCTGCATACGGCCGGTTCCCTGACCGGCTCAGCCAGCGCCAGCCGGCAATCTGCCCGTCACCCATGGTCGTCCGATTTGCGGTATGATGAAGCAAACGGGTACGAAGGGACAGGATTGACGATATGGACAGGACCGTTGTGGTCGTACAGGAATGCCGGCGCTACGATGTTGAGCCGATCATGGCCAAGGTCAATGCCGCGGTTGTGCGGCTGGGCGGCTGGGAACGGTACGTGAAGGCGGGAGACCGGGTCCTGCTCAAGGTGAACCTGATTGGTCCCAAGACTTCGGAATCGGCTGCCGTGACACACGCGACCTTTGTGCGCGCCATCACCCGCATTCTCAAAAGACAAGGCTGCACCGTATGGATCGGCGACAGCTCGGGCGGCGCGATCGCCGGCCTGGCGCCGACGGGGCGCAGCTTCAAGGTGGCCGGACTGGAAGCAGTCGCCCGGGAAGAGGGCGCCGAGATCAAGAACTTCGACAGCGAAGGCGTCGTCGCGGTGAAGCCGGAGAGCGGCCTTGAGGAGACGATGTATCTCGCCAAGCCGCTGTTCGATGCCGACGTCGTGATCAACCTGCCAAAGCTGAAGACGCATTCAGCGCAGGTATACACCGGCGCCGTGAAGAACCTGTTCGGCTGCATCCCCGGCCTGCGCAAGGCGATCTACCACCGCATGGCACCGACGCCGGCCCAGCTGGGCGAGCATATCGTGGACATCCACCGGGCGCTGCAGACTGATGGCCGCTCGCGCGTGCGGCTGCACATCATGGACGGCATCGAGGCGATGCAGGGCGAAGGCCCGACCGCCGGCAGCCCCTATCCGGCCGGCAAGATCCTGGTCAGCGAGGATCCGCTCGCCCTGGACGCCGTGGCCGCAGGCACGATCGGCCTGGCTGTCGCCGACGTCCCGATCCTGGCGGTGGCGCTCAAGCGCAGCCTCGGCACGGGCGATCTCGCCGGCATCCTGGTTGCCGGCGACCATACGGCGGTCCACCGCCTCGAGCACTTCCGCCTGCCGCGGGCGACCCGCTCCATCAAGACCAGCAACGGCAAGGCGCTGGTCAAGGTCGTTGACTTCTTCAGCACACGGCCGGTGGTCAACCTGAAGAAATGCCGCAACTGCGACACCTGCGTCGACAGCTGCCCGGTTCAGGCGATCGACCGCACGACCAAGCAGATTGATCCGAACCGCTGCATCAAGTGCATGTGCTGCCATGAGCTTTGCATGTTCAAGGCAGTTGACCTGAAGGCCGACAACCCGGTGGCGGGGCTGATCACGAAGTTCTACAAGCAGTGAGTTCGCAAGAGTAAGGCGGCCGACGCCGGAGCTTCGGGTGCCGGCCGCTTTTTCGCGCGGATCGTGATCTGGAGAATGAGTTTTCAGGGGGCATTCCCCAGCCGATAGTGCA
The DNA here is from genome assembly GCA_964403755.1 of uncultured Oscillospiraceae bacterium. GTDB lineage: Bacteria > Bacillota > Clostridia > Saccharofermentanales > UBA5734 > JAXGXQ01. Next base: position 3,265 of record CAYOHO010000039.1, on the reverse strand, counting down.
GGATCCGTGTTCCCAGGGCTATGGAAGGGATGAAGCGCAGCAGGGATACGATGCCCAGGCGCGGTTCCGGCTGGTCGAAGTAGTGCCAGGTCTCCAGATGGCGGATCCCATTGGCCCACGACTCGAGACCGCGGTCGTCATCCAGGCTCCACCTCACCTGGTTCAGCGCATCTTTCAGGCGTGATCCCCGGCTGTGCAGCCGGACCATGCGGCTGGTCAGCGAGTCGAAGACGATCTCGCACCCCGGGAACGTCTCGCACAGCGTCTGGATGAGCCGCCGGACATCTGCTTCCGGGAAATAGGGGAGAACGCCCTCGGCCAGGAAGAGGACGCGCGCTCCTGTCTCGACCTGGATGCACGCCAGCCAGCCCGGATCCAGAACCGAGGCGGCGATGGGCGTGCCGCGGCTTTCGAATCCTGGCAGCTGGGAACGGAGCGCCATGACCGCCGGCAAGTCAAGGTCATGCCAGTGGACACGGGCCGTCCGGCAGGGATCGATCCGGCTGAGCCGGTCATCGAGTCCACAGCCGATTTCAACCACCGTGCCATTCGGATGCGCCTCCAGGAAGACGCGCGTCTGCCGGTCGAATTCGCGGCAGCGCATCAGGGCGAATACGCGGTCGGGGCCGATCCTGGCAAAGCGGGTGAAGTCGTAGTCGAGCCGATTCACGATCGCCAGCGCGGCCGGGTCGAACACGATCGGCCGCGAGTGCTTCGCTTCTAGGGCGCGGAAATACAGCGGAATCAGCAGCGTTTCGGAAACGGCGGACAGCGCGCCGAGCAGCGGTCCGACCGGTGGTTCGACTGTTGGTTCGACCGGCGGTCCCTGCTGCGGACCGACGCTTGCGCTGGCTTGCGGTCCGACCGGCGGTTCCTGCTGCGGGCCGGCCTGAGCATCCACATGACTGGTCATGACTGCCGCCCCCTTTCCCTCTGCCTTCATTATAGATCGCAGCGGGCACGCTGGCATCCTGACAGTCGGGAGAGCGTCTGACGCCTGCCGGTCAGGGGCGTGATAGACACGTGTCAGCAAGGGGAGCGGCAGACGCCTGCCGTCCTAGATCAGGAACGACGAGCTGATGCCGCCGTCGACGACGAGATCGACACCGGAGATGAAGCGGGCGGCGTCGGAGCAGAGGAAAGCTGCGGCCATGCCGAGGTCTTTCGTCTCGGTGAAGCCGCGCATCGGTGTGCGGTTGGCAATTTCCTCGAGCCGCTCGGGCGTCTTGAGGTTGGTCTTGCGCAGCATTTCGGTGTAGACGAAGCCGGGGTTCAGGCTGTTGACGCGGATGCCGTGCGGCGCCAGGTCGAGCGTGAGGCTGCGGGCAAGGCCGACCATGCCGGCCTTGCAGACGGTATAGGCCTGGATGTTGTGCATGCCGAGGATCGCAGCCAGCGAGGAGATCAGAAGGATGCAGCCCTTGTGGCGCTCCTTCATGTAGCGGGCGACTTCCTGTGACAGCATGAACGGCGCCTTGGCCTGGGTGGCGACGATGGTGTCGAACTCATCGGCCGAGAAGTCAAGGTAGTCCTTCTTGTTGTTGTTGCCGGCGTTGTTCACCAGGATGTCGATGGGCGTCTCGGCTTCGATGCTGTGGACAAATTCCGGGGTTCCGGCAAAATTGGTGACGTCGAACGGACGCCAGCTGCAGTTCGGCCCCAGGCTTTCGGCGGCTTCCTTGAGCGCATCGGCGCGGCGGCCGACAATGATGACGCGGGCGCCAGCGTCCAGCATCTCGGTGGCAATGGCGCGGCCGATGCCGGTTGCGCCGCCGGTGATGAGTGCTGTCTTTCCCGCGAGTGAAATTTCCTTCATCATGGCTTTCTTCTCCTTTGATCTGATGCTTGTAGCGTGTCTGGCAGCCCTGGACCGCCGCTTCCGGCGACCCGTTTCCCTACCCCACGTTCGGATGCAATGATTGATCACGCCCGACGGCCAGAAGCAATGTTCCGACCACCACAACCGGAACATTGCTTCTGAAAGAGGAGGATAGACTGAAAAAGCTCGTCTTGCTCTTTATGGTTTGCCGGGGGAAGCCCGGATCGCCATTGATGGTCTGCTGCCGGTTCAGGGAAGCGGCCTGCGGATTGCCGACACAGTCAGCTAAGCGCCGGCATGGTCAGCGCAGCGCCGGCACGATCAGCGCAGCTCCGGCACGATCAGCGCCGGCAGTTCGCCTGCCAGGGCCTGGCGGAGGTTTTCGACGGCTGTCATGCTCATGTTCAGACGGGTCGCGCGGGTCGCCGAGCCGATGTGCGGCAGGGTGATCAGGTTCGGCAGCTTCAGCAGCGGGCTGTCCGGGCTGACCGGCTCCTGCTTGTAGACGTCGAGGGCAGCCGAGGTGATCGTCCGGTTCTGCAGGGCTTCCACCAGGGCCTCCTCGTCGACATTGGGACCGCGCGAAACGTTGATGAAGCTCGCCGTGGGCTTCATGCGGGCGAACTGTGCGCGGCCCATCAGTTGATAGGTTTCCGGCGTGGCCGGGGTGATCAGGACGACGTAGTCGGCGCGGGCCAGCAGGTCGTCGAGCGAGGCGTAGCCGATGCCCAGGCGCTTCTCGGCCTCGGGCCTGCGGTTGCGGTTGTGGTAGAGGACGTCCATCTCGAGGCCGAGCCTGGCGCGGCGGGCCAGGTTCTCACCGATCCGGCCCATGCCGATGATGCCGAGTGTCCGCCTGTGGACATCCTGCCCGAAGAAGGGCACGTCGCTGCCCGGCTTCCACAGACCGGCCTTGACGATCCGGTCGAGTTCGCAGAAGCGCCGGCCACAGGCAACGATCAGACCAATCGTGAGGTCAACGACGGAGTCGTCGAGGGCGCCCGAGACGTTGGTCCCGATGATGCCGTGCTCCTTCATCGCCGGAAGGTCGAAATTGTTGTAGCCGACCGACGCATTGCTGACAATGCGAACCTGCGGCAGTGACTCGATCACCTTGCGGCTGACCGGATTGGCGCCATCGACCAGAAGGGCTTCCACGCCTTCGGCATGGGCGATGATGTCGTCCTCGGTTGGCTTGGCGGCTCCGGTCCATCGCTCAAAGTCGCAGAATTCGGCCAGCGCCGCCTCGACTTCCGGCATGATGGGGTAGCAGACATAGACCTTCGGCTTCTTCGCTTTATCCATTCCCGAAAATTGCCTCCTGTTGTGCTTGTCCGTTCAGGCCAGGGACGCCGCCATCCGGCGCGTCCGTTTCCGTCCGCGCCGGGCGTCCGGTTCTCAGGCCTGGCGCAGGCTGAGGATCTTCTCCCAGACGGAGTCCTCGAC
>CAYOHO010000038.1:0-10252 GCA_964403755.1 uncultured Oscillospiraceae bacterium | reverse complement strand
GGCCTTGTGCTCGTAGAACATGATCGGGTTATCGTCGCGGATCGCCGTGCGCAGCAGGCCGGCCGCGTCGGCCGGGCTCGAGGGCATGGCCACCTTCAGGCCGGGGATGTGCATGAAGATCGCTTCGGTGCTCTGGGAATGGGTCGCGGCGTTGCCGCGGCCGACGCCCTGCTGGCCGCGGATGACCAGCGGCACCTTGGCGTGGCCGCCGAACATGTAGCGGATCTTGGCGGCCTGGTTGAGGATCTGGTCCATGGCCACGTAGGTGAAGTCCATGTACATCAGCTCGACGATCGGGCGCATGCCGGCGCAGGCTGCTCCGACGCCGGCGCCGACGAAGCCGGCCTCGGAGATCGGGGTGATGCGAACGCGGGATTCGCCGAACTCGTCGAGAAGGCCGCGCGTGCAGCCGAAGATGCCGCCCTGCTTCGCGATGTCCTCGCCCATGACGAAGACCGTGCTGTCCCGCCGCATTTCCTCGGCGATGACGTCGCGGATGGCCTGCGAATAGGTCTTGATGCTCATACTATCTATCCTCCCGGATGCTCGGTGCATCCTCGCCCATGCTTACTGCTCGAAATAGACATCGTCCATGACGCGGGCCGGATCCGGTTCGGGGCTCTCCAGCGCGAACCGGGTCGCCGCCTCGACGGCATCGATGCTCTTCTGCTCCAGGGCGACGCATTCGGCCTCCGTGAGGATGCCGTTCCCGACCAGGTGGGCGCGCAGGCGCTTGATCGGATCCTTCGCCTTCCATTCCTCGACTTCCTCGCGGGTGCGGTACACCTGCGGGTCGCCGGTCCAGTGGCCCATGTAGCGGTAGGTCTTGCATTCGACGAGCGACGGGCCCTCGCCGGCCTTGGCGCGGGCGATCGCCTGCTCCATCACGTCGTTGATGGCGAACACGTCGTTGCCATCGATCGAGTAGCCGGGGATGTTGTAGGCCACGGCACGGCTGGTGCCGATATCGACGACCGAGGTGCTCTGGCTGACATGGCAGGAAATGCCGTAGAGGTTGTTCTCGCAGACAAAGACGATCGGCAGCTTCCAGACGGCGGCCAGGTTGATGGCCTCATGGAAGGTGCCTTCATTGGAGGCGCCGTCGCCGAAGAAGGCGATGGCCACCTGGTCGGAGCCGCGCAGCTGGGCGGCGAGGGCGCCGCCGACCGCGATCGGGATACCGCCGCCGACGATGGCGTTGGCGCCGAGGTTGCCCTTGGTCAGGTCGGCGATGTGCATCGAGCCGCCGCGGCCCTTGCAGTAGCCGGTCGCCTTGCCCATCAGCTCAGCCATGCAGCGGTCGAGCGCGCCGCCCTTGGCGATGGCATGGCCGTGGCCGCGGTGGGTGCTGGCGATATAGTCGCTGTCGCGCAGCAGCGAGCAGACCGTGGCTGCGACCGCCTCCTCGCCGATGTACAGGTGGACCGAGCCGCGCAGCTTGTTCTCCTCGAACAGGTGCAGGGCCTTCTCCTCGAAGCGCCGGATGTCGTTCATCGTCTCGTAGATTCGGATCAGTCTCTCGCGTTCTATCATGTGACTCCTCCGGGCCGGGCTTCCCGACGTACGGTCAGCCGGCTGACTTTGCCTGCCCGGGCCTTTCCGCTTCCCGCCGGTTGTCCGTTCGGGAAAAGAGTAGCCCGTATTGAGGTCATTGTATAATGGTCATACCAATCATAGCGAAAAGCGGCGGCGGTTTCAATGCCTTTCCGCGGGTTTTATCAGTTCGCCCTGAACATTTTTGAAGGCTTCCTCCAGGTGGTGGCGCATCAGGGTGGCGGCCAGCTCCTCGTCCTTCTCCAGGACGGCACGGTAGATCTCGCGATGGTGGGCCAGGCCGATCCGGCGGTCCTTCATGCTGGTCAGCGCGGCCTCGCGGCTGGTGCTGATCAGGTCGCCGCAGAGCCCGAGGATGCGCGAGAGCGCGGTGTTGTCAGCCGCACTGGCCAGGGCGTTGTGGAAGGCGTTGTCGCCGATGATGCCGAGTTCGCCGTCGGCGATCTCGCGCGCCATGAGCTCGAGCGCGTCCGCGATCGCCTCCGACTTCTCCGGGGTGATGCGGCGGGCGGCCAGCCGGGCCACCTCGGTCTCGAGCAGCATGCGCACCTCGATCAGTTCGGAGACCAGCTGGATGTCCTGGGACAGGAGCGTGGAAAACGGCGAGATAACATTCTTCATCGTGATCTCGCGGACGAAGGTGCCTTCCCCGACCCGCGACTCGATGAAGCCCATGAGCTCGAGCGCGCGCAGGGCCTCGCGGATGGCGGTGCGGCTGACCTTCAGCTGCAGCGCCAGCGCCCGTTCGGTCGGCAGGCGGTCACCCGGCTTGAGCGAGCCGCTGTTGATCAGGTCGGTCAGCTGCTTGACGATTTCCTCATATAAGCGCGAGCGCTTGACTGGTTCCAGCATGGTTCTTTCCCCCAGGTTCGGCGCAGGCAGCCATCCGGCCGTGCGCATCCATATGCAGGCTCGATTATAGCAGAACGAAACGGCATTTTGTATAAAGGTCATACCAACGACAGAATTTTTCGCGCTTTCTGGCCGGAAGACGCCGTGATTCCGGTCAGCGGGCGCCCTTTCAGCGCGATTCTGGTCCAGGGAGATGCCGGGTGGCTTGCCATTCAACATCTTTGAATTTACTATTTGAGTAAATAGTTATGAGTAAAAGATGCGCGGATGCCCTTTCCCGAGGATTCGGACTGTGCTAACCTCGAAGGTGTCAAGCCATTCGGCAGCCAGTCCGGCCGCTCCCGGCCGGGTTTTGAGGAGGATACCCGCTATGCCCAAGTCCCAGGTGATTCGTCCAGAGCTCATCCGCTGCAGCGGCTCGCTTCCCCTGCAGGCCATTCCGCTCAACACCTACCAGAAGCGGCTCCCGGATGTCCGCGACCAGTTCCCGGCGGAAGACCTCGTGCATCTCTTTGATGACATGCGGCTGATCCGCGAGTTCGAGACGATGCTGGCCGGCATCCGCACAGTCAAGGTCTACAACGGCATCGAGTACTCCTATACCGGCCCGGCGCACCTCTCGATCGGCCAGGAGGCCTCGTCGGTCGGCCAGGCCTACGCGCTCGACATCAACGACTTCACCTTCGGCACGCACCGCAGCCACGGCGAGGTGCTGGCGCGCGCCTTCTCCGCCATCCGCCGCCTCGACGAGCAGACGCTCTACCAGATCATGGCCGACTTCCGCGGCGGCGCGCTGCTCAGGAATGTCGAGGCGTTCTCGCCCCACAAGGGCAATGTCCGCGAGCTGGCCATGGACTTTTTCCTCTATGGCTTCATGACCGAGCTGTTCGGCCGCGAGATCGGCTTCACCGGCGGCCTCGGCAACTCGATGCACGTCTTCTTCACCCCGTTCGGCATCTATCCCAACAACGCCATCGTCGGCGGCGCCGGCATCATCGCCAACGGCGCGGCACTCTACAAGAAGCTGGCGAAGAAGCCGGGCATCGTTGTCGTCAACAGCGGCGACGGCTCGCTCAGCACCGGCGCGGCCTGGGAGTCGTTCAACTTCGCCGCCATGGGCCAGCTCCGCGAGCTCTGGCCGGACGAGTACAAGGGCGGCCTGCCGATCATCTTCAACTACATGAACAACTTCTACGCCATGAGCGGCCAGACCTATGGCGAGACCATGGGCTACGAGGTGCTGGCCCGCGTCGGCGCCGCCGTCAACCCGGAGCAGATGCATGCCGAGCGCATCGACGGCTACAATGTGTTCGCCGTCATCGACGCCTTCCGCCGCAAGAAGCAGCTGATCCTCGAGAACAAGGGCCCGGTCCTGCTCGACACCGTGACCTACCGCCAGACCGGCCATTCTGTCACCGACCAGTTCGCCTACCGCTCCAAGGAGGAGATGGACTGCTGGGCGGCCGAGGACTCGATCGCGACCCTGCGCGCCGACCTGGCCGCGGCCGGCCTGCAGGGCGACGCCGAAGCCCAGGCCAAGGAAGAGGCCTTCCGGGAGCGCATCACCCGCATCCTCATCGAGGCAATCGACCTCAAGCGCTCGCCGCGCATGGATCTGGTCAGCGAGCCGGATGCGATCGCCCGCTGCATGTTCTCCAATGAGCATCGCCTCACACTCGGTGAAGGAGCGCCCGAGGTCATCGGCGAGAAATCCGAGAACTCGCGCCAGAAGCGCATCAACAGCAAGTCCCGCAAGGGTGTCGATGAAAGCGGCAAGCCGCTGCCGGCGATTAAGGTCGTCTCCTACCGCGATGCCATTTTCGAGTCCCTGCTCGACAAGTTCTATGAAGATCCATCGATGATCCTGTTCGGCGAGGACGTGCGCGAACACGGCAACTCGTTCGGCGTGCTTCAGGGCCTTTACGAGTCGGTCCCGCGCCACCGCCTGTTCAACGCCCCGATCGCCGAGTCCTCGATCGTCTCGGCCGGCGTCGGCTATGCCATGTGCGGCGGGCGCGCGGTGCCCGAGATCATGTGGGGCGACTTCCTCGGCCGCTGCGCCGACGAGCTGTTCAACCAGCTGTCCAAGTGGCAGGGCATGAGCGCCGGACTGGTCAAGATGCCGTGCGTGGTCCGTGTCTCTGTCGGTGCGTTTTATGGCGCCCAGCATTCCCAGGACTGGACATCGCTGTGCTGCCACATCCCCGGCCTCAAGGTCGTCTACCCCGCCTCGCCATACGATGCCAAAGGCCTGCTCAATTCGGCACTCGCCTCGAGCGACCCGATCATGTACTTCGAGAGCCAGAAGCTCTATGACATGGGCGAGCTGTTCCAGAAGGACGGCGTGCCGGCGGAGTACTACGAGGTGCCGATCGGCCAGGCCGACATCAAGCGGGCTGGCCGGGACATCACCTTCCTGACCCTCGGGCCGGCGCTGATCCCGGCGCTCGGAGCGGCGAAGCAGCTGAGCGAGCAATATGGCCTCGAGGCCGAGGTCATCGACGCCCGCACGCTCGTTCCCTTCGACTACGAGACCGTCCTCGCGTCGGTCCGCAAGACAAACCGCATCGTCATCATCGGCGACGGCGCCGAGCGCGGCAGCTATGCCAAGACGCTCGCCAGCAACATCACCGAGCTCGCCTTTGACCACCTCGACGCACCGCCGGTCGCGCTCGGCTCGCACAACTGGGTCTCGCCCTGCCCCGAACTCGAGCAGTTCTTCTTCCCGCAGGCCAACTGGATCCTCGATGCCGTCGATGCCAAGATCATGAAGCTGCCTGGACATGTGGCCACGACCCGGGCCACCAACGAAGAGAAGCTGCGCATCGAGAAGCTCGGCATCTAAGGCCGGAACAAAGCCGGGAAAGCCGGAACCGGGCCTGCATAGGGCCGGCTGCAAGCGCCGGTGGACCAATCAGCCGGACCGGAGCAGCGGCCAGCCTCAAGGAGGGACTGCGGACATGAAGAAGCAAGACGACCTTTATGGCAAGATTGCCATCATCACCGGCGGCGCGCGTGGCATCGGCCTCGCCTCCGCCCGGCTTCTGGCCGAGCACGGCGCCACCGTGGTCATCGCCGACATGCGCTTCGAGCTGGCCCAGGAGTCCAGCTATGCGCTGGCAGCCGAGGGCCTGGACGCCATCGCCATGGAGCTGAACGTCAAGGATCCCGAATCGGTCGAGCGCATGGCCGAGGCCGTGATGGAGCGGTGCGGCCGCATCGATATCCTGGTCAACAACGCCGGCATCGTCGACGCCACCCCGATGCTCGACCTCACCGTCGAGGCCTGGGACAACCTGATCGACATCAACCTGCGCGGCATGCAGCTCTGCACCCAGTCCTGCCTGCGCCGCATGCTCGACCAGGGCAGCGGCAAGGTCGTGTTCATGGCCTCGCGTGCCGGCGAGATGGGCAGCCCCAAGGTCGCGCCGAGCTACAGCGCCTCCAAGGGCGGCGCCCTTGCCCTGGCCAAGGCGTACGCACTCTACTGCGCACCCTACAACATCAACTGCAACGCCATCGCCCCCGGCTACATCGAGACCGACATGACCAAGGGCCGCGACGACCCGAAGTCCGTGCCGATCCAGCGCCTCGGCACCGCCCTCGACGTCGCCAAGGCCGTGTACTTCCTCTGCTCCGACCTTTCCGACTACATCACCGGCGCCGTCATCGACGTCAACGGCGGCCTGTACATCCGCTGACGGGGAGGGCCCCCGGGTGTCAGGCACCTTTTGGGAAAAAGGTCCTGAAACCGCGTCATATCAGGCATTCCCGGAGTTATTTCCCAAATGGTGCCTGGCACCATTTGGAAATAAGTGGAAAATTGTCCCGCTTACCTTCAATGTCGCGTCCCATGCCCGTCACGTTCCCCGTCCCATGCCCCGTCAACCACGATTCCCAGGCTTCCCCGGAGCCACCCGGAGCGCGCCTGGCATGCAAGAGGTGAACCATGGCCGAATATGTGCTCATGCCCCAGAAGGGCCTGACGGAGGAAAGCGCAATTCTCTCCGCCTGGCATGTGAAAAAGGGCGACAAGATCAAGAAGGGCGACTACCTGTTCGATATCGAGACAGGCAAGGCCGTGTTCAGCATCGAAAGCGAGACGGACGGAACCGTCCTCGAAACCTTCGGCAGCGATGGCGACGAGATTCCGATCAAGCAGCTGGTCTGTGTCATTGGCCAGCCCGGCGAGAAGCTTGACCTGCCTGGCGGGCTGTCATCGGCACCCGCGGCACCCGCGGAACTGTCAGCTCCGGTTCCGGCACCGGCCGCACCGGCTGCGCCTGCTCCCGCCACACCCGCACCGGCGGCTCCGGCCGCACCGGCCCCGCAGCCGACCGCCATGCCTGCCCGGGAAGCGGGCGCCCGCATCTTCGCCTCGCCGAAGGCGAAGGCTGTCGCTGCCGAGCGCGGTCTGGACCTGGCAGCGGTCCCGCCCAGCGGTCCGGGCGGCCGCATCATCCGTGACGACGTGATCCGCGCGGCCGAAGGCGCTGCCGCAGCCTTTACTCCGACGGCGCCTGCCGCCGCCACCGCCTCCACCGCAGCCGCTACTGCTGCCGCCGCCGCCGCAGCCGCGGCCGCCGCCCAGCCGCAGGCTGGCGCAACGGGTGCGCCGTTCACGGTTGTCCGCAACAGCACGATCCGCAAGCTCATCGCCCGCAACATGCACCAGTCGCTGCAGCAGATGGCGCAGCTGACGCTGTTCGCAAGCTTCGACGCCACCACCCTGCTCGAGGTGCGCGACCGGCTCAAGGCCCGCAGCGAGGCTGCTGCCGCCCGTGCCGGCGGCAAGGCTGCCCCGGTCAACATCACGATCAACGACATGATCGTCTTTGCCGTGTCGCGGACCATCCTCAACTTTCCCACCCTCAACGCGCATTTCGACGATGAGAACATGACGCTGTTCCATGACACGCACATCGGCGTCGCCGTCGACACGAAGAACGGCCTGCTGGTGCCGACGATCTTCAACGCCAACCAACTCAGCCTGCGCCAGATCGCCGAAACCGGCAAGCAGCTGGCGACGGCCTGTCAGGAAGGCCGCGCCACGCCCCAGATGCTGGGTGGCGCCACCTTCACCACAACCAACCTCGGCGCCCTGCGCATCGAAGCCTTCACCCCGATCGTCGCGCCTACGCAGACCGCCATCCTCGGCATCGGCTGCATCGACTACAAGACGCGCAAGACGGCCGACGGGTTCAGCCACTACCCGGCCATCGGCCTGTCGCTGACCTTCGACCATCGTGCAGTGGACGGCGCGCCGGCCGCCCGCTTCCTCAAGGCGCTCTGCGAAAGCCTCGAGGACTATATCGGCCTGCTTGTCGAATGAACGCGCGCCCGTCGATGGACCTGGAGCATTTCAAGAACCTGTCGCTGCTCGACATGGTCTACGCCCGGATCAAGGACGACATCCTGTCGGGCAAATACCAGGCCGGCGAGCGCCTGGTCGTCAGCCGGCTCACCGAGCAGCTGGGCGTCAGCCACACGCCGATCAACGAGGCCCTCAACCGCCTGGTTGTTGAAGGCTACGTCGCGTTTGAGCCGCGCAAGGGCATGCGCGTCCGCGGCATCGACATGACCGAGATCCGCGAGACCTACGAGATCCGCAAGATGTGCGAGCTCTACTGCACCGACAAGGTGATCGAGCTGGCCAAGTCGAATCCATCGTTCATCGCCGAGATGCGCCAGCTCGAGCAGGCGATCGGCGAGGGCGGCTACCAGGCAGCGATCGACGACGGATTCCAGACCTTCTTTGCCCGCGAAGGCGCCTTCCACAGCATCATGGTCGAGGTCAGCGGCAACCAGAAGCTATTCCAGCTCTACCAGAACCTGAAGGCCAACGGCGTCTTCTACTACAAGATGGTGAGCGAGGGCCAGCTGCTCTCGGAGGCCCGCTTCCACCAGTCGCTGGCCGAGCATGCGGCTATTGTGCAGGCGGTCGAGGCCGGTGACGCTGCCGGACTGCGGACAGCGCTCGCCAGCCATCTGCAGCGTTCGATCGACTACCTCTATGCCAGCTCGGCCCGACGGCTGATCGGCCGGCCGTCCGAGCAACCCTAGAGCGTCACGCCTTGCCCTGAGAACCGATCGCCCGGGAGCCACGCGCAGTCGGCCACTGTCACGGCCGGCTTAAGCCACACCCGGCCACTGCAACGCACGGCCACTGCAACGGCCGGCCCCTGCCACGCCCGGCCCCTGCCACGGCCGGCTCCTGCCACGGCGGGTCACCAAACGCCAAGAACCGGAGGGATTCCATGACTTACGACCTGATCATCCTCGGCGGTGGTCCCGCCGGCTATCTGGCGGCTGAGCGCGCCGCCCAGGGCGGCTTCTCGGTCCTGCTGTTCGAGAAACGCAGCCTCGGCGGCGTCTGCCTCAACGAAGGCTGCATTCCAACCAAGTCCCTGCTTTACAGCGCCAAGCTGTTTGACAACGCCCGCCACAGCACCGGCTACGGCGTGCGCATCGAGGGCGCCACGCTCGACCATGCCGCTGTGATCGCCCGCAAGGACAAGGTTGTACGCATGCTGGTCGGCGGTGTCCGCTCGACCCTGGCCAGCCTCAAGGTGACCGTCATCGCCGCCGAAGCGCGCATCACCGGTCGGAGTGCCGAAGGCTTCACCGTCACCGCCGCCGGAACGGCCGCTGTCCCGGGCGCGCCCGGCAGTGCGGCTGCCGCCGAAGATCAGGTCTACACCGGGCGGCGCCTTCTGGTTGCCACCGGTTCAGAGCCGATCCTGCCGCCGATCTATGGCCTGAAGGAAACCCTGGCCAGCGGCTTCGCCCTCACCAACCGCGAAATCCTCGCCCTGAAGGCACTGCCTGCCTCGCTCGCCATCATTGGCGGCGGGGTTATCGGGCTCGAGATCGCTTCCTATTTCCAGTCGGCTGGCGTCGCCGTGACCGTCATCGAGATGCTCGACCACATTGCCGGACCGGTCGACCGCGAAATCAGCGGCTGGCTGTACAAGGCCTATGCCAGGCGGGGCATCGACTTCCGGCTCGGCGGCAAGGTCGTCGAGTTCCGCGATGGCGCCGTCACCTTCCAGAAGAACGGCAATGATATCGATGTGTTCTGCGACAAGGTGCTGGTCTCGATCGGCCGGCGCCCGTTCACGCGTGGCCTCGGGCTCGAGACGATCGGCGTTGACATGGACGGCGCCGCCATCCGCACCGATGACCGCTGCCGCACCAATGTGCCGGGCGTGTACGCGGCTGGCGACGTGAATGGACGCTCCATGCTCGCCCACACCGCCTACCGTGAAGCCGAGGTCGCCGTCGCCCAGATGCTCGGCCAGGATGATGCCGTCCGCTACGGCACGATCGCCTCGGTCATCTACACGAACCCGGAAGTCGCCGGCGTCGGCGAAACGGAAGAGAGCGCCCGCGCCAAGGGCCTCGACTTCAGTGTGCGCAGCTGCTCGCTGCGTTACAGCGGCCGCTTTGTCGCCGAGAACGAGGGCGGCGACGGCCTCTGCAAGCTCATCATCGAAAACGGGAGCAGTCGGCTGCTCGGCCTGCACCTGATCGGCAGCTATGCATCGGAAATCATCTACAGTGCCGCCCTGATGCTGGAAAACGGCATGACCGTTGACGACCTGAAGAAGACGGTCTTCCCGCACCCGACCGTCGGCGAGGCCATCCGCGAGGCGCTGTTCCAGCACTGAAGCGAGCAGAAAAGGCGCAGCGACGAAACGCGAAAAAACGGCCGTACAATCGGCCGTTTTTTTACGCGCTCGGACGCTCATTTGCGCGCCCGGACGCTCATTTGCGCGCCCGGAGGCACATTTGCGCGCCCGGAAGCTCATTCGCACGCTCGCAGGCACATTTGCGCGCCCGCAAT
>CAYOHO010000037.1:0-10318 GCA_964403755.1 uncultured Oscillospiraceae bacterium | reverse complement strand
CTACGCCATGTTCCCCCAGGTGGCCCAGAAGTATTTCGTCTGGCGCCGTGCACAGCGGCATCAGGTTGACGACACGGTGGGCAGCGCAGACAAGGGCTACCAGCCGGTCTGACGAGAACCAGTACCTTCCTGTATCATCCCGTCGACCGGAGGGACGCGCATGGAAGGCATGAATACCAGCCTCATGACCCGCATCGAGCAGGAATCTGCCCAGATGAGCAAGGGCCAGAAGGCGATTGCCGCCTTTATTCTGAAGAACTATGACCAGGCCGCCTATCTGACGGCGGCACGCATCGGCGAAGAGGCGGGCGTCAGTGAATCCACTGTCGTCCGCTTTGCCATGGAGCTAGGCTTTGAGGGCTATCCCCACTTCCAGAAGGCGCTCCAGGAGGAGCTGAAGGTCCGGCTGACCGCTGCCCAGCGGCTCAAGGCCTCAACCCGGCTCGCCGACAGCCCCGATATCCTCGGGACCGTGCTGCAGGCAGACATCGACAAGCTGCGCCGCACCTACGAACATATTGACCGTGCCGCCTTCTCGAAGTGCGTCGAGACGATCATGGGCGCGCGCCGCATCTATATCCTCGGTGTCCGCAGCGCCGCGCCGCTGGCATCTTTCCTCGGCTTCTACTTCAACCTCATCTTCGACAACATCCGCCTGGTGCACACAACCAGCGTCAGCGAAATGTTCGAGCAGATTCTCTCGGTCCGTGAGGGCGATGTCGTGATCGGCATCTCGTTCCCGCGCTACTCGCGGCGCACAATCAAGGCCATGCAGTTTGCACGCGACTCGGGCGCTACGGTCATCGCCATCACCGACAAGAAGGAGACGCCGGTAGCCAACAGCGCCGACCTCTGCCTCTTCGCACCGAGCGACATGATGTCGTTCGCCGATTCGCTTGTCGCCCCGCTCAGCGTCATCAACGCACTCATCGCCGCGATCGCCCTGCGCCTCAAGGACCATGTCAGCGAGACCCTGGAAAAGCTCGAGCATATCTGGGACGAGTACGAGGTCTACGACAAGGGGGACCTGGCCTGATGGACCCCGCTGTCCGGGCGGTGCCCGCATGAGCGACCATCCCCCGGCCGGCAGCCGGATCGCCGCCTCGGCAGCCATACGGGCGGCTCTTTCCGCTGACCGCGAGGAAGAGCGGCAGCTGTCTGCCGCCAGCCTGGCCCAGGGCGTCCGCATCGCCGCGGCCGATTTCGGCGGCGAGTACATCACATCGATGCCGCGCATCATCGAGCGCGCGGTCGTGGCAGCCAAGCGGGAGGGCCTGATCGGCTCCAGCCATGCCGAGGAAGGTGCGATCGCCGGCGCTGCCCACGAGGCCATCGCCCAGATCATGCAGAAGGCCCTCGGCCTCAACGTCGGCGGCAAGATCGGCATCGCCCGCTACGAGGATCATGTCAGCGTCTGTGTCTTCTTTGGCATTGGCCTCCTGCATCTCAATGAAATCGCCATCGGTCTCAGCCACCGCGTCATCTGACAGGAGGTTCCATGTCATACGCCATCGCCATCGACGGACCGGCCGGAGCCGGCAAAAGCACCATTGCCCGCCGGATTGCCGAGCACCTCAACATCCTCTACCTTGATACCGGAGCCATGTACCGAGCCGTCGGCTACGCGGCGCTGAGCCGCGGCATCTCGCCCCGCGATGCCGACGCCGTATCGGCCATGCTGGCCGATACAGACCTTCAGGTCACTTTTGTCGATGGCAGCCAGCACGTGATCCTCAACGGCGAAGACGTGAGCGGACGCATCCGGACCCCGGAAATGTCGCGCGCCGCCTCCGACATCAGCGCTCTACCCTGTGTCCGGCTTTACCTGGTCGAGCGCCAGCGTGCGCTCTCGCACGTCCAGCCGCTGGTCATGGACGGACGGGACATCGGTTCCTATGTCCTGCCGGATGCTGCCTGCAAGTTCTTCCTCACCGCCTCGCCGGACGAGCGGGCCCGCCGCCGCCTGGCTGACCTGCGCCGGGCCGGAGACCAGGATTCGACGCTGGAAACGGTTCTGGCGGACATCCTTTATCGCGACCAGCAGGACTCGACCCGCGCCATGGCACCGCTGGTCCAGGCTGCAGACGCCATCCTGATCGACACGACTCGCCTGACGATCGATCAGGTGGTCGAGACCATGCTCGCCTGCATCCGGGAACGGATGCACTGAGCACCGGCAGCCCGACCGCTGCGCCTGAACCGCCAGACCCCGATGAAAGCGATGGAACAGACTGCCGTATGAAAAAAATGGAACACCATGCCTTCCGCATGATCATCCATGGAATCTGCGCCGGCTTCGTGCGCCTCCTCTACCGCATCCGGGTAACCCGTGCACCGGACCTGCCGGACGGGCCTGTGCTCGTTGTCGCCAACCACCGCAACTTCTTCGATGTCTTTGCCGTGCATACGACAGCCCGGCGCTGGATCTACTGGGTTTCCAAAAAGGAGATCTTCGGTGTCCGCATCCTCGGCGGCATCGTGCGCCGACTCGGCGCCATTCCGGTTGACCGCGAGCGGGTCGACCTGGTCGCGGCCCGCGGCATCTTCGGCCGGCTCAAGGAAGGCGAAGCCGTCGGCATCTTCCCCCAGGGTACACGCGTGCCGGACGATCGCCTGGCCGACATGCCGCCGCATGCCGGCGCAGCCCACTTCGCGGTCAAGACCGGCGTTCCGATCGTTCCAGTCTGGGTGGATCCATTCCGCCTCTTCCGCACGGTCCGCGTGATCTATGGCAGCCCGTTCCGCCTGGCGGCAGACCCGCGCGCCCACTACAGCCATGAACAGCTGCATGACTTCTCCTGCGAAATCATGCAGAAGATCTTTGACCTTGACCATCGGGCCTATCCCTGCGTGAAGCATGGCCCGGCCGCTGCAGATGCCGGCCAGGATGCCCGTCCATGAAGATTGTCAAGGCAAGGACCTCCGGCTTTTGCTTCGGCGTGCGCAAGGCGGTCGACACGGCCTATGCCATGGCGCCCCAGCGCAGCCCGCAGGGCGAAGGCACCGCCGATGGCGGCGAACAGCGTGATGGCACGGCCGACAGCGGCAGCGCTCCGGTCTACATGCTTGGCGAACTCATCCACAATCCCCAGGTCACCGGCGACCTGGCCCGCCTGGGCCTGTACCATGCCGATTCGCCGGATGACGTGCCCGAAGGCGTGCGCGTGATTGTTCGTGCACACGGGATATCGCCCCGGGTCCGGGACGCGCTTCTGCAGCGGCGGGCTGAAATCGTCGACTGCACCTGTCCGTTTGTGCGCAAGATCCACGATATCGTACGCCAGGCCTGGACGGAAGGGAAGGGCATCATCATCACCGGATCCCCCGAGCACCCGGAAGTGGTGGGCATCAATGGCGAATGCGACGGCCAGGCAGTCATCATCGAGCACGCCGAAGAGGCCGAGTCGATCGAATTTGACCGTAATGCGTATATCCTGGTCTCGCAGACAACCTTCTCCATTGACGAATTTGACAAGGCAAAGTCAGTTCTCGAGAAAAAAATTGCAAACCTGCAGATATTTGATACAATATGTATTACGACTGAGCGCCGACAGAAGGAAGCGCGCCTGATCGCACGCTCGGCAGACCTGATGCTCGTCATCGGCAGCCGAAGCAGTTCGAACACGCGCAAGCTTCTGGAAATCTGTCTCAGCGAATGTGGCGAGACGTACCTGATCGAGGGACCGGACGACGTCAGGAAAATCCTGGCGAACAGGGATCTGGCGAACCTGACGATCGGGATTACGGCAGGTGCGTCGACGCCGGAACAGATGATCAGGGAGGTAACCCTAGCAATGAGCGAAAATGATGGCATGCAGATGCAGCAGGACCAGAACGACTTCAGTTTCTCGGATTTCATCGACAATATTCCCCAGCTGAAGCGGGGAGCGACGGTGAAGGGTGTTATTGTCCGCTATGACAATGACAACGTCTATGTCGATGTCCGCGACAAGTCTGAAGGCAGGATTCCGCGTCACGAGTTCGACGGGGATCCGGACTTCGATCTGGATGAGGCTATTGCCAATCATACGGAAATAGATGTCTATGTGCGCAATATCCGCAATTCGGACCTGGGCAAGGAGATCATCCTCTCCAAGGCTCGCGTCGACTTCGGCAAGTACAAGGCCCTGATCGAGGAAGCCTTTGCCGAGAAGACACCGATCCAGGTCAAGGTCGTCAACATCGTCAAGGATGGCGTCATTGCCACCTACGGCGGCGTCGACATCTACATTCACCGCACCCAGCTCGAAATGGGCACGGTGACTGACCTCGAGGAATACAAGGGCAAGACGCTCGACATCCTGGTCACCCAGTATGACCCGGACAAGAAGCGCCTTCGCGTCTCCGGCTCGCGCCGTGCGCTGCTCAACAACATGCGCAAGGAAAAGGCCGAGGAAGTCTGGTCGACCATCGAAGTCGGCAAGGAATACACCGGCACGGTCCGCAGCCTGACTGATTTCGGCGCCTTCGTCGACATCGGCGGCGTCGACGGCCTGGTCCATGTCTCCGAGCTGTCCTGGAAGCGCATCCGCCACCCGTCCGAGGTTGTCTCGGTGGGCGACAAGATCACCGTCTACGTCAAGGACTTCGACCCGGAAAAGAAGCGCATTTCGCTCGGCTACAAGCGAACGACCGATGACCCCTACCATGACGTCGAGAGCCGCTTCCCGGTCGGTTCGATCGTCCATGGCACCGTCGTCCGCATGTTCCCGTTCGGCGCCTTCGTCGAGATCGCCCCTGGTGTCGACGCCCTCTGCCACATCTCGCAGATCTCCAATGTCCGCCTTTCCAAGCCGGGCGATGTTCTCCGCGAGGGCATGGAAGTCGATGCGCGCGTCCTGGAAGTCAGCAATGACGCCCGCCGCGTGAGCATCAGCATCAAGGAAGTCGAGCCCATCGACCCGCCGCGTGGTGGTGGCGAAGAGCACTACGACGAGTACCACGAGGACTTCGTCCGCTATCAGGATCCCGCCCTTGGCCAGGCCGCCGAGAGCTATCAGGATACTGCCGTGGCCGAGAACAAGTCGCCCGAGGAGTACCCGGAAGTCGAGCCCGAACAGGCTCGCAGCGAAGAGAACTGAGCTCCATTTCCCCATACCGACAGAATAGAAAGGGCAGCAGCCGCGGTTGCTGCCCTTTTTCCGGCCCGCAGCCGAAAGCATTCACCGCAGGAATGGCCACAGCCTCACCTGCTTACGCAGCGATGAATAACAAGCCGCGATGAGTCATCCGTCGCGAGGAATCATACGCCGCGATGATTGAAACGCATCAAAGTTCAAGAACGAGGTAGCCGCTTGGAACTGACAACACGTGAGAGGGAGCTGGCGCATGATCCCGTCCGCCAGCTGGTCCTGAAATACTCGATTCCCGCCGTCATCGGCATGCTGGTGAACGCGCTCTACAATGTGGTCGACCGCTTCTGGATCGGCCAGCTGAACGACGTCAACGCCATGTCGGGCATTGGTCTCACGGCGCCGCTCAGCAACATCCTGCTGGCCTTCATGATGCTGCCAGGCATCGGGGCCACGGCGATCCTCTCGATCCGGCTCGGCGAGCGGCGCAAGCACGACGCCGAGGTCGTGCTCGGCAATGCCTTCACGATGTGCCTGACGGTCGGCATCGGCCTGGCCCTGGCCTGCCTGGGCTTCCTCGATCCGATCCTGCGCACGTTCGGCGCCAGCGACGCGACCCTGCCCTATGCCCGCGACTACATGCAGATCATCCTCTACGGCAATGTCTTCAACACCATCAGCTTCGCCATGAACCACACCATCCGCGGCGGCGGCTTTCCTCGCCGTGCGGCCACGACCCAGCTGGTCGGTGCGATCCTCAACGTATTCCTCGATCCGCTCTTCATCTTCGTCTTCCGCATGGGTGTGGCCGGCGCAGCCTGGGCAACGATCATCTCGCAGCTGGTCTCCGCTGTCTATGTCATGGCCTTCTACTGGGAGAAGAAGGCGGTCATCGAGTTCCATGTCGGCAACATGCGTCCGCGTCCGGCCATCTTCGGTCAGATCATGGCCATCGGCGTTTCGTCGTTCGCCATGCAGATTGCAACCAGCTTCGTGACCGTGCTGGCGAACCGGGCACTGCGCACGCAAGGCGGCGACCTGGCCATTGGTGCCATGACCGTCATCTCGAGCATGCAGATCCTCGTCATGATGCCTGTATTCGGCATCAACCAGGGCCTCCAGCCTATCCTCGGCTACAATTACGGAGCCCGCAGCTATGAGCGCGTCCAGCAGACCTGGCGCTTTGGCGCCCTGCTGGCGACGGCAGTCGTCAGCATTGGCTTCATCGGCATGCAGCTGTTCCCGAATCCGATCATCAGTGCCTTCATCCGGGACCCGGAACTGAACCGGATCGGTACGGCCGGCTTGCGTATCACCATGCTGATGATGCCGATCGTTGGCTTCCAGGTGATCTCGACCGTCTACTTCACAAGCATCGGCAAGGCCCGCGTCTCGCTGATGCTCAGCCTGCTGCGGCAGGTCATCGTGCTGGCGCCGCTCTATCTGATCCTGCCCCAGCTGTTTGGTGTCACGGGCGTCTGGATGGCGGTGCCGATCGCCGACCTGGTCGCAACCACCATCACGGCTTTCATGATCCTGCGCGAGATGCGTCTGCTGCGCGGCATGATCCTGATGCGCAACGAACAGATCACTGCGACTGGCGAAATGAGCGAGCCCTGACGACGATACTGGCGATTCCTGGCAGTGTCATCCGGCCTGGCCAGGCTGGAAACGGCACGCTCCGTCTATGACAGTACAATCAGCCTATGTGCAACAGAAAGCCCGGTCCGAATCGGACCGGGCTTTCCTGCCAGTTGCGTTCAATTACGTGTGCTCAGTTTTCGTGCGCTCACTTTTTGTGCGCTCAGTTTTCGTGTGCTCTCATTTTGTGTGATCGGTTTTCATGCGATCGGTTCCCGTGTGCAGCGGCTGGACCTAGAGCCGCTGAAAGTCGGTGTGGAGCAGCGACATCAGCTGCAGGTCCTGGAAGGCGCCCTGCATGCGGACATCCTGGCGCAGGATGCCCTCCTCCTTGAAGCCGAGAAACTGGAGCAGCCGCCGGCTCTGCTCGTTCTGCGGATGCAGCCGCGCGTAGACGCGGTTGATGCCGAAGCCTTCGAACAGGTAGTTGAGGGCAACCATCAGCGCCTCGAACATGATGCCGCGGCCTGCCATCAGCCGGTCGACGGAGTAGCCGAGCTCGCAGGAGCAATAGGGGAGGGGTGCGATGCTGCAGAAGTCGATCATCCCGATCAGGTGCTTCGGCTTGTCGCGGAGGAAGATGCCGAGATCGAAGCGCTCCGCGTTCTCAAAGCGATGGCGGTTGAGTGCGACCTCGCGCTGCCAGTGGGCAACGGAAAAGCACTCGTCCTGGATCGTGGGATTGTACTGGCTGAAGTAGCTGCGGTTGCGCTCATAATACTGGATGACCGCCGTGATGTCGGATTCCTCGATGGCACGGATGATCAGGCGGTCGCTCGTCAGGACGGGATAGTCCGAGGACTCGCAGAGCGGGCCCTCATTGAGCTTGACATAGTGGAGGTGGTCTTCCCAGCGGCCGTTGATCTCCAGGTAGTGGCGTGCCAGACCTTCGAGCCGGAACCCCAGGCGCTGGGCCAGCGCGATCGAGCGTGCGTTGTGCGGCATGATGTTGGCTTCGACACGATGCAGACCGAAGTCCTCAAAGACGATCCTGAGGCCGGCCTGGATCGCCTCAAAGGCGTAGCCGTGGCCCACGGCCTCCTCGGACAGGTTGTATCCGAGGAAGCAGGACTGGAAGGGGCCGCGGATGATGTTGCTGAAGGCGACGCGCCCGATGATCCGGTCGCGCTGGCCCTTTTGGAAGATGAAGAAGGGCAGGGTGCGGCCGGCCTTGAAGGCTGCCTGTTCCTCTTCGAGATGGCGGATCTGGTGCTCGAGCGTGAAGTCGCTGTCCGTGCGTGCGGAGAACCAGGGCTGGTGAAAGGTGCGGTTGCGTGTGTAATAGTCGAGGACCAGCGGAGCGCTCTTCTCGTCAAGGATACGCAGACTGAGGCGTTCTGTCCGATAGGTGAAGGGGTTCGACATGCCTTGGCCTGCCTCTCTGCCGGATGGTCAGCCGGCCAGTGCCCGGAAGGCTTCCCGGTAGATGCGGGCAGCCTTCTCGAAGGCGGCAAGGCTGATCGATTCATCGGCCTGGTGAGCCGTATCGGGATCGCCGGGGAATCCGGGGCCGAAGGCGACGATGTTGGGCATCGAGCGGGCATAGGTGCCGCCGCCGATCGCCAGGGGACGGGCTTCCGTGTCCCCGGTGATGGCCGCGTAGACGTTCATCAGGTCCTGAACGAGCGGCAGGTCGCGCGGCGCAAAGAGCGCTGGCTGTTCGCGGAGCAGCGTCACCTCGATGCCGTGGGCGGCGGCTGCAGCCTTCAGGCGCGCATCAAGATCGGCGAACTTCCAGGTCACCGGATAGCGGATGTCAATGTCAAGGGTGGCGCGGTCGGCATCAAGGGCCAGGACACCGGCGTTCAGCGTCAGGCTGCCCGATTCGTCCTGACCGGCGATGCCGGCCAGCGAACCGTCTGTGGTCGAGCCGATGAGGCTGTTGAATGCGGCGATAAAGGGGTCGGCAGCGGCGGCTGCCTCAAGGCGTTCCGCAGCCGCCGCAAAGGCCTTGGCGATCGCGTTCTCGCCGTCGGCGGGCCGGCTGCCGTGGGCGCTGCGGCCAGTGAAGCGTTCGACCGTCGCTGCGCCGGTTTCGTCGACAAAGGTCAGGCTGCAGCTGTCGGGCACCATGTTCGGCCGGCTGCCGGCGTGGGCCGCGACCAGGCGCAGGGCGGGAGCGGCATCCGTGCTGGCCGTGCGGTCAGCGGACAGACGGTACCAGGCAATGCCCTTCTCGGCGTAGATCACCGGGAAGTCGGCGTCGGGCGTGAAGCCGGCGTCCGGCAGCTCGGCCGTCTGCACGTAATGCGCCATGCAGGTGCTGCCGGTCTCTTCGTCGAGACCGACAATGATGCGGATGCGCGCCGGCAGGTCGCGGCCTTCATCCATCAGGGCCTTGAGGGCATACAGGGCGGCCACGGCCGGACCCTTGTCGTCGCTGGCGCCGCGCGCCACGATGCGGTCGGCGAGGACCTGCGGCTCAAAGGCACTGACGGTCCAGCCCTCGCCGGCCGGAACGACGTCCAGATGGCAGAGTGCCGCAACCAGGCGGTCGCCGCTGCCGGCCTCGACATAGCCGGCGCGGCCGTCCAGGGCGACTGCCTTCATGCCCAGGCTGCGGCCGAGCTCAAGGAAGGCATCCAGAGCCGCCAGCGTGTCGCGGCCATAGGGAGCGCCCGGAGCCGGATCGCCCTTGACGCTCGGGATGCGGCAGAGTTCGGTCAGGGCATGGGTCATGTCCGGCAGGTATTCATCCATCGGACGGGTATCGACCGTTCGGGCCGTGCTGCCGGCTGACGCGCCAGCCGCGGCTTCACGGACGGATGTCTCGGATGCTGCGGAAGGCTCCGCCGCTTTCGCTTCCTCGTCCTGGATGCTGGTGAAGTCGACCGGCTCGCGTTCGGCGCAATCCCGGTGCAGGTAGGCGTATAGGCCGTAGTAGAGGCCAAGCGCCTCGGCGGGCTGGCCGCAGACGACGCAGGCGGACTGCGGTACGCCGCTGTCCTCCATGGCGACCGTGACCAGGTCGAGGATCTGCTGCATCCGCTCGACTGGCATGGAGAAAACTGGCTCCTTGACCCGGAAGACCAGGAAGTTTTCGTTGAATTCGTAGTTCAGCAGATGGAGGCTGCGCCGGTTGTCGGCGAAAAACTCGCGCAGCACGCGGAGCCCTTCCGGGCTGGTGCCGGCGACCGGGGTGATGAAGGCCTTGAAGCTGCGGCCATCGGAAAGGGTGAAGGGATAGTCGCAGTAAAGGCCGAAGACAATGCCTTCCTTTTCGCTCTTGAGCCAGCCATTGCGGTCGGCGAAGCGGACCAGGTTTTCTGACAGCATGATATCCTCCTGTGGGGGCTCGGTTTCCCGGCGGGACTGCAGCCTGCTCGGCGGTCCGGACATCGGCCTTGCGACGGCCTGTACGGGTGTCCCGGGGTACGGCATAATCCATTATAGACAAATTTGCCGCAATTGCGCAGATGGACACAAGAAATCGGCGCAATTCGCCGCAATTCAGCGACGGGAACCGTTCCCGGGCGGGCGCTTCCCGGATGCTTCCCAGTGATGCAGTTTTCCTTGCCAGCCGGCAGCCGGTGTGATACAATTCTGTTCGGCCAAATTGCAAAGGCCAGATCACGCACACAGGCAACTTCCTGCTGGCGGCCCCG
>CAYOHO010000036.1:0-10369 GCA_964403755.1 uncultured Oscillospiraceae bacterium | reverse complement strand
TCGGAGACGCTCTCCGCCCTGAGCGTGATCACCGGCAACAGCCCTCAGTACTATTACCGCTTCTATACGGAGCGTGAGAACGTTTCCTACTATTCCGGCAACCTGCAGATCGTCAGCAGCGCTCCCTACCGCCAGACGGACTGGTACCGCATGGCGATCGGCTTCGGTGACGGCGTTTACTGGCACGATGTGCATGACGACAGCGACTTCTGGTTTGCGCGCCGGCTCTTCACGGCCTGCAGCGTCATCAACAGCGACAGCACCTCAAGTCGCGACGCGCTCGGCGTGGCCACGGTTTCGCTCGACTTCGCCCGCATCGAGGATGTGCTGGTCACCCTGATGAAGCCGTACCGCGGTGATGTCTATATCTTTGACAGCGCCGGGCGTGCCCTTTACGCCCAGCATTTCAGCCAGACGCAGTCGGCCAGCGATACGACGTCAGCCATGCCCATGGCGAACGCGATCCTCGATGACGCGTTCAGCCGCGCCGCCGGCAGCGGCCTTGACGGTACAACCTCGGTCTACAACTTCACCACCGTCGACCAATTGCGCTGGAAGATTGTCACAGTCATGCCGCAGGACCAGTTCGTCGGCATCACCAATTCCTTCTGGACCTTTCTGGTTCCGATCCTGCTGGCCACCATCCTTGTTTTTCTAATCGTCACTGGACGCGTCGCCCGCAACCTCTCCCGACCCATCGAAGTCCTCTCCGGCTCGATGGGCGAGAACGACAAGACGCCGTTCCCCGACGCCTACCTGGAGCGTCAGGACGAGATTGGCGCCCTGACGCGCGCCTACGCCCGCATGATCCGGCGCAATGCCGACCTGGTCGAGGAGGCCCGCGAGGTCAACGAGAAGAAGCGGATCTTTCAGCTCGAGGCACTGCAGCGCCAGATCGACTCGCACTTCATCCACAACACGCTCAACAATATCCAGTGGCTGGCCCGCGACGGCCGCCGCGATGATGTCATCAGCACCGCCACCTCGCTCGAGAAGCTTCTGCGCGCCTGTGCCTCGCAGAAGGACGAACTGGTGACGATCGAGGACGAGCTCGACTATGTCGACAGCTACCTCAACATCCAGAAGATCCGCTTCGGCAACCGCTTCTCCTATGAGTTCCATCTCAGCCCCCTGCTGCTGCAGATGAAGATCCCCATGTTCATCATGCAGCCGATTGTCGAGAACGCCATCTACCATGGCCTGATCGACAGCAGCCGGGAGGCGGGCGTGATCGTGATCCGAATCTTCACGGAAGACGACCGGATCATCATCAGCATCCACGACAACGGCCGCGGCATCCCGGGGGCCAGCCTGAACGGCGTCATCCAGGGCAGCGACGGCGGGAGCGACCGCTTCATGGGCATCGCGCTCCGGAACATCGACACCCGCCTCAAGCTCACGTTTGGCGATGATTCGGGCCTATCGATCAGCAGCGTCGAAGGTGAATGGACCGAGGTGCGCATCCGGATCCCGATCGTTGAGGACAACCTGACGCCCGGCACCGGTGCCGAGTCCGACAGCCTTGCCGGCAGCCGGGCCGACAGCCATGCTGACAGCCGGGCTGATCGCCGTGCCGACAGCTTCCCCGACAATTCTTCCGACAACCCTCCCGACGGCCTGCCCGCCGGACCGTTCCCGCTGCAGACGCCCTGAGCGCCCTGATTTGGAGGCCTGAACATGAAATACAAAGTACTGCTGGTTGACGATGACCGTATTGTCCTGAACGGCCTGCGCTCGATCGTCGACTGGGACCAGCTCGGGTTTGTGATCGTCGGCGAAGCATCTGATGGCCTCCAGGCCCTCAGCCTCATTGACGACCTCCAGCCGCACCTGGTCCTGACGGACATCTACATGCGCTACTGCGACGGCATCCGCCTCATGCAGCAGGTCAAGGAGAAGTACCCCGAAATCCTGTTCATCGTGCTGAGCTGTCACGACAATTTCGACTACGCCCGCAATGCGCTCAAGCTCGGCGCCATGAACTACCTGCTCAAGAGCAATGTCGTGCAGAAGGACGAGCTGATCGAGGCGCTCACCCATGCCCGCGAGACCCTTGACCGCAGCCTGCAGGCCAATGCGAAGGTCCAGGAGCTGCTCAACGAGCTCAACCTGAACCGGCCGCGCTATCGCAAGCAGTTCCTGCTCGATGTCCTCGGTGGCCAGCTCAAGGACCCGGGGCTCCTGGCCGCCGGCTTCGGCCGCATGAGCTTCGACATCGGCAGCCAGAACTACTTCCTGATGGCTGCCCGGATCGAGGAGAGCGGCGACTGGCACGAGCACACGGAAGAGATCGACATCATGGACGAGAAGTGTGTCACCCTGATCTCCGACATCATGTCGAAGTATGGTGCGGCCGAAGTCTTCTGTGTCCGCCATTTCCTCTACTACGGGCTCATCGACCTGACACCCCGCGGCACGCTGTTCTCGCGCGAAGACCGCGCCCTCAGCATTGCCGAGCTCATCCGCCTCAAGATCCGCAGCCAGCTGGCCCAGGACAGCCTGGTTGTCCTTGACCAGGCGGTGCCGGTCGACCAGCTGCCGCAGTCCGAGGAGCGCCTGCGCCACGCCCTGCGCCGCACAGTCTTCCTCCCGGCCGGCGGCGGTGTCGTCCAGGTGGCGGAGCTGATGCGCCAGGAGAAGAAGCAGCCGGTCATCTCGCATTATCCTGAACTCGAGTCCGCCTTCTTCAACCAGCAGGAGTTCGAGGCGATCCTCACCCGGCTCTTCGACAACGCCCGCGAGAACCGGCACCTGGCCTACTTTGAAGGCGTCTGCGACGACCTGGCCAAGATCTACCATCGCTATGCCAGCGAATTCGTCGATCCGGACGAGGACAGCGACTTCCACTACATGGAACAGGAGGAGTTCAGCGCCCCGCGCACCGTCGACCTTGCCCGCGCCCGGGCCATGAAGATCTTCCGCGAGCTGCGCACGGAGCTGATCAACGAGCACAACGCCAGCCCGAAGCAGCTGGTGCGCGACGTGATCAACTACATCGAGGGCAATTTCACGCGCGACATCACCCTCGACGCGCTGGTCGAAAAGACGAACTTCAACAAGTACTACATCTGCAAGAAGTTCAAGAAGGAGACCGGCGTCACCATCACGAACTACATCATCGACCTGCGCATCAACAAGGCCAAGGAGCTGCTGCTCAAGATCTCCGACAACAAGCGCATCTATGAGATCGCCCAGGCTGTCGGCTTCAGCGATGTATCCTACTTCGACCGCATCTTCAAGAAGATGACGCACGAGACGCCGAAGGAATTCGCCGAAAGAAACCGCCGACTCGGGTAGCCGAAGAAAACCGCAGTGACAATCGAATCCTAGTGCAGGCCAATTTCGTTTCATTCCGTTTCCGAAAGAGAAGGCGGCATGTGTCAACCTGCACAAGAAGCGGCAGAAGTCTGCAAATTTCCTCCAATCGTTCGCCAAGGTCCTGCATTCATTAGGACGACGGCGTCTGATATCATCTTCCCATCCTGCCACATATTCGAAAGGGGAAGATACTGTGAAAAAGATCATCATGATCATGCTCGTCGCTGCGCTCATGGTTTCCATGGTTGCCTGCGCCGGCAGCTCGACCACCACCGCCGCCACGACCAAGGCCGCTGGCACAACCGCCGCCGGTTCGTCGGCCGCCGCCACCACCGCTGGCTCCACCAGCAAGTATGACAAGGCCACCAAGATCGTCTTCGGCGTCGTCACCTCGCTCACCGGCGAGCGCGCCCAGAATGGCGTCTACACCAAGGAAGCCCTTGACCTCTGGGTCGAGCAGACCAATGCTGCCGGCGGCATCATGGGCAAGAAGGTCGAACTGGCCTACGAAGATGACCAGAGCACCGACCAGGGCGGCGCCAACGCCTACCAGAAGCTGATGAGCCGCGGCGATATCAGCGCTGCCTTCGCGCCGACCTTCAGCTCCATCACCCTCGCCCTCGAGCCCTACGTCAAGCAGTATGAAATCCCGACCATGACCGGCGGCAGCTCTGTCAAGATGCCGACGCTCAACAACCCCTACCTCTGGCAGATCCGCTTCAACGACAACCTCGCCGGTGTCACCATGGGCAAGGCTGCTGTCTCCGTCCTGAAGATGAAGAAGCCCGTCATCATCCACGAGTCTGACTCCTTCGGTCAGGGCCTGGCCGATGCCAGCCGTGCCGAGCTGATCAAGCAGGGCATCAAGAACGAAGACATCATCGACTTCACCTACAACAAGGGTGAGAAGAACTTTGCCCCGGCTATCGCCATCCTCAAGGAAAAGGGCTGCGACGGCATCATCGCTGTCTCCCAGCAGATCGAAGCTTCCCTGATCATGATGCAGGTCAAGGCCGCCAACATCACCCTCCCCTGCATCGGCTCGACCTCCTACTGCTCTGAAATCGCCATCACCAACGCCGGCGCTTCCGCCGAGGGCTGGTACTCCGTCTCCGACTGGACGCCGACCGTCTCGACCGAGCCGGGCAAGTCCTTCGTCGCCGCCTACAAGGCCAAGTACAACAAGGACTGCGACCTGCCGGGCGCGCTGAACTACGATGCCGCCTCCATGTACAAGGCTGCCATCGAAGCCGGCAAGAGCGCCGATCCGAAGTCGATCAACGCGAACATCGCCAAGATCAAGGACCTCGTCGGTATCGCCTCCAAGTACACCCCCAACTCGGACCGCATCTGCGCCCTGACCCAGTTCCTCACCAAGAACGTCAACGGCAAGCCGGCGATCCAGGAAGTCATCTCCCGCTGATCACGGCCTGACCACCCGGTCGGCACCAGCCTTGCTGGCAGGCGCTGGATAGCCGGGAATCCGGACGGTACACCCTGTCAACGATATAGAAAAGGCGTCCGCGCAAGCGGGCGCCTTTTCTTGTTGTCGCGCCGGGGGCGGCATGGCCTGCGTGCATGGCCTGCCTGCATCGCCCGCGGTATGGCCTGCGCGTATCGTCTGCGTGCATGGCCTGCGCGTATGATGGCAAGGCCGGCGGGCTGTCGGTCCCTGGCCCATTGACCCCGGGCGAAGCCTTGGTCTGCTGCCCATGCTGGTGTGCCCAGGGGGCTCAGTTCAGGATGCGCGCCGGGCCAGACAGGCACCCTCCCGCCGCCGCAGGCTGATCGCTGCAGAGCCACAGGCAATCCGGATGTTTTCGCTCCCGGCTTCTGACATAACGCTGCCGGGAGATGCCGCTAATGGGAGATGTCACTGCCGAATTATGCCGCTGAAGAAGCCTGCCGCAAGGTTTCCCAAGGAACTCTCGCTCGGCAGGATGTTCAATCCGTTCCGAAGGGTGGTTCATTGTGATCCCATTTGACGAAACCCGTAGCAGCCCCCTGTGATCCGGTTTGGCCGCATTGACGAACAACCGTCGCTGGCCTGCCCGACTGCACGCGGCGCGCGCCCAGGCGCCGGCTGTGACCCTGATCCAGGCGAGTCCATGGCTGCTTCAGCCTTCGGCTAGCGCCAGCATCAGCCGTACATGCCCATTCCGGGCCGTCTGTCCCGTATGTCAGCGGGGAGATTCGATCACCTCAACGGTCAGCCCCAGCCAAAAGAAGCCCCGCTGCGTTGTCTGCAGCGGGGCTTCCGTGACTGGTTCGGGATTCGGGATGTTCCGGGGCGGCTGGTTCCGGCGCGTTTCCGGGGCGACTGGTTCCGGCGGAGTGGCGCCGTTCTCAGCCCTCCTGGGTGGCGAACTTGCCGAGGTAGGCCTCGACAATGCGGGCGTCGTGGCGCAGCTCTTCAGCCTTGCCGCTCAGCGTGATGCGGCCCTGGTCGATGACGTAGGCAGTCTTCGAGACTTCCAGCGCCAGCTGGGCGTTCTGCTCGATCAGCAGGATCGGCGTTCCGGCCTTGTTGATCTCGACGATCTTCTCAAACAGGCCGTCGACGACGACCGGCGCGAGACCCATGGAGGGCTCGTCGAGCAGCAGGATCTTGGGGCGTCCCATCATGGCGCGGCCGATGGCGAGCATCTGCTGCTCACCGCCGGACATGCTCCAGGAGAGCTGGTTGCGGCGTTCCTTAAGGCGGGGGAAGAGGGCGAAGACCTTCTCGAGGTCATCCTTGAACTGGGCCTTGCCGAAGGCGCCGCGGTAGGGGGCGGTGCCGACTTCCAGGTTCTCCATGACCGTCAGGCCGGGGAACACGTGGCGTCCCTCCGGGACGTGCAGGATGCCGCGCGAGGCGATGCCCTTCGGGTTCAGGTGGCCGACTTCCTCGCCGTTCCACTGGATGCTGCCGGTCCGGCGCATGACGCCGGAGATCGACTTGAGCAGGGTGGTCTTTCCGGCGCCGTTGCTGCCGATCAGGCAGCAGATCTCGTCGCCGCCGACCGTCAGGTCGATGCCCTTGAGCGCCTCGATGGGGCCGTAGAATGCATGAAGGTCCTTAATTTGCAGCATGTCTCTTCCTCCCCAGATAGGCCTCGATGACTGTCTGGTTCTTCTGGATCTGTTCCGGCGTGCCCTCCGCGATGACGCGGCCGAAGCTGAGCACAGTGATGTCATGGCAGAGGCTCATGACCATGTCCATGGAGTGCTCGATCAGGATGACGCCGATGTTCTGGGAGGCAGCCAGGTTGAGCAGGTCCATGGCCCGGTTCTGCTCCGCGCCGTTCAGGCCGGCGGCCGGTTCGTCGACCAGCATGACCTTTGGCTTCGACAGCAGGGAGCGGACGATTTCGAGCAGTTTGAGCTGGCCGTAGGGCAGGCCGGAGATCTCTTCCTCGATGTCGACTGAGAAGCCGGCGACAGCCATGAACTCCTTGAGCTCCCTGTAGAAGTCGGCGCCGCGCTTGCCGACGAAGGAGTTGAAGTAGCCCATCTGGTCGTCCAGGTCGGAGCCGATCAGCAGGTTCTCCTTGATGTTGGAGCGCTGCAGGAAGCGGGGCTGCTGGAATGTGCGGCCGATGCCGAGGCGGGCGCGCTTGTAGTCGGGCAGCGTGGTGATCTTTTCCTC
Organism: uncultured Oscillospiraceae bacterium; assembly: GCA_964403755.1. Classification (GTDB taxonomy): domain Bacteria; phylum Bacillota; class Clostridia; order Saccharofermentanales; family UBA5734; genus JAXGXQ01. The sequence goes on along the minus strand of CAYOHO010000036.1, from coordinate 3,420 downwards.
GTTGAAGAAGATGTCGCCCTTGTCAACGTCATAGATGCCGCTGATCAGGTTCATCATGGTGGTCTTGCCGGCGCCGTTCGGGCCGATGAGGCCGCGGATCTGGCCCGGGTAGACGGAGAAGTTGACGTCCTCGGCCGCGACAACGCCGCCGAAGTGCTTGGTTACGCCTTCAAGCCGCAGGATTGGCTGAGCCATGTTCATGCCACCTCGCCTTTCATGGATTTGCTCTGCTTCTTCTTCTTCCTTTTCTTGAAGAAGCTGTTGACCAGGCCGGCCAGGCCCATCGGCATGAAGATCATCAGCAGGATGACGCCAACGCCGTAGACGAACTTGTAGTAGGATGCCATGAAGCGCATCCATTCCGGCAGCATGGTCAGGAGGATCGTGCCGACAAAGGCGCCCATCGTGCTGCCGATGCCGCCGAGCATGGCCATGACCAGGAAGATCGAGGACTGCTCGAACGTGAAGAGCTCGGACGTGATGTTGGTGTTCATGAAGGCGGTCATGGCGCCGGCCAGGCCGGAGAAGGCGCCAGCCAGGACGAAGGAGATGATCTTCGTCTGGTAGACGTTGACGCCGAGGCAGCGGGCCGCGATCTCGTTGTCACGGATCGAGGCGAGCGAGCGGCCGAGCGAGGAGTTGCGGATGCGGTTGACAATCAGGCCGCAGATCAGGGCCAGGCCGATCAGGACGTAGAAGTAGTCGAACTTGGTCTTGCAGACGAAGACGCCGATGTCGAGGGCCGGGATGCCGGAGATGCCGTCGGCGCCGCCGGTTACCTGCTTCCAGTTCAGCATCAGGCTGTACAGGATCTGGACCAGCGCGATCGAGGCGAAGGCGAAGTACGTGCCCTTCAGGCGGAACAGGGCGATGCCGATCACATACGAGAAGACGGAGGCAATCACGACGGCCATCAGGGTTGCGAGCAGCGGATGGATGTGGCCGCGGACGGTGGCGATGGCAACGGTGAAGGCGCCGATGCCCATCGTGCCGGCCAGCGAAAAGGTGACCTGGCCGCCCATGCCGAGCATGACGGAGAGGCCGAGGATGGCGATGAAGTAGATGATCGCGTTGTCCATGATCGTCATCATGTACTGGTTCGGCATCAGCTGCGGAACGAGCACGATGAAGGCGATGGTGAGAACGGCAAGGAGGATGTTGGCGGGCTTCAGGATATTGCTTTTCATGCTGTCTGCCTCCTCAAGCTTTTTCGGCGATGCGCTCGCCGAACAGTCCCTGCGGACGGACCAGGAGCACGATGATCAGGAAAAGGAAGACAATCGCGTCCTTGTAGGTCGATGTGATGAGCGTGCTGTAGGCTTCGATCAGGCCGATGAGCAGCGAGCCGACGATGGCGCCCTTGACGTTGCCGAAGCCGCCGACGACGATGCCGGCGAAGGCCTTCAGGGACAGCGAGCCGAGCGACTGCGAGACCAGGAACAGCGGGGCGGCCAGCCAGCCGCCGATGCTCGAGAGCGTGATGCTGATCATGTAGGTGGCCATGATCGCAATGACCGTCGGGATGCCCATCAGTTCCGCAGCATAGCGGTCCTGGGCGGTCGCCTGCATCAGGCGGCCGATGTAGAGCTTCTCGAAGAGCATGAAGACCAGCCACATCAGGATGGCGCCGATGGCGATGATGAACAGGTACTGGTACTCGAGGGAGATGTCGCCCAGCTTCCAGGAGCCATCGACGATCGGCTTGGTCTTGAGCGGGAATGCGCCCCAGATGAAGCGGACCAGTTCCTTGAGCGCCATGGAGGCACCGAGCGTGCTGATGGTGACGGTGACGGGCCAGGCGGCTCCGCGCAGCGGCCAATAGACGCTGAACATGAAGATGATGCCCACGACGCTGTAGAGGACCAGCGACGAGACAAGCATTAGCCAGAGCGGGAACTTGAACTGATACGTCAGCATGTAGGCCAGGAACGCGCCGAACATGAACAGGTCACCGTGCGCGAAATTCAGGACGCCTACCGCCTTGACGATCAGAATGAGTCCCATGGCCATCAGGGCATAGATCATGCCCATTGAGATACCAGAGAGAAGCAGTTGCAGCAGCATGTTTCAACCTCATCCTTCCGTTTGCGGGTTTTGACCAGGATGCCGGCGGGCTTTTGATTCCAGACAAGCGCCCGCAGACTGACCTGATGATCCCCATTATCATACAGCGGATCGGAAGCACGCAAAATGAAGCCTGTTGACCTGTGATTGGATGATTTTGCAGACTGAACAAATGCGGCGGCATATGAATGAAAGCCTCTGTGCCAACAGCAGAAGCATAAGACATGATTGGCTTGGAGATAGCACAATATTGATTTCAACCAAGACGGAGGCCTCGTCTGCGAGGCCGAGTACTTTGGTTCCACCAGGACGAAGTCCTTGGTGCAACCAAGGCTTTCAGCCTGGTAGACCAAGACGGAGGCCTCGTCTGCGAGGCCGAGTACTTTGGTTCAACCAGGACGAAGTCCTCGCTGGCGTCAGCGCAGGACGGCGCGGATGCCCTCGTAGATCAGCGGAATGAAGATGGCCGGCACCAGGTTGATGACCTTGACCTTGGTCATCCGGAGCATGTTGAAGCCGATGGCGATGATCAGCAGGGAGCCAATGCAGGTCATATCGGCGACGACCGACTGGGTGAGGAACGGCTCCAGCAGGGTGGCGGAAAGCGTGATTCCGCCCTCATAGACCAGCAGCATCACGCTGGAGAGCATGACGCCATAGCCGAGCGTCGAAGCCATGATCAGTGCCGAGATGCCGTCGATCACGGACTTGGCGAACAGTGTCTCATGATTGCCGGACAGGCCGCTCTGCAGCGAGCCGACCACGGCCATCGCGCCGACGCAGAACAGCAGGCTGGCGGCGACGAAGCCCTGGGCCAGCGAGATCTCCTGGCCTTCACGGGCAAAGCGGTGTTCGATGACGCTGCCGAGCCGGTTGAGACGGCGATCGAGGTCTACACCCTCGCCGATCACACCGCCAATGGCGATCGAAACAATGGTCAGCAGAATGTTCTCGCCCTTGAGCGCGCCGGAAATGCCAATGAAGATGACGCACAGCGCCAGGCCATTCATGACCGTCGCACCGATCCGCTCAGGCAGTCCGCGGCGGACGGTGGCGCCGATTCCGCCGCCAAGGATGACGGCCAGGCAATTGACGATGACTCCCAGCATGCGGTCCAATTCCTTCCGATGCCCGCCGGAACCCGTTTCCGCAGCGCATCCACCCGTATTTTCAACTGGAAAGCATAGCAGAAACCGGCGTGCTTGTCGCCGGTTTCCGTTTTTCCGTCAGATATTGGCCTGAATTTTATCCTGTTTGCAACGGTCCGGGCAGGCGCTGCCTAAAAACCGCGACTCGAACCGCCACCGCCGCCGCCGCCTCCGCCGCCGCCGAAACCGCCACCGCCAAAGCCGCCGC
>CAYOHO010000035.1:0-10461 GCA_964403755.1 uncultured Oscillospiraceae bacterium | reverse complement strand
GGACAGCCGCCGGCTGAGCCGGACCAGGGGGACAGCCGGCTGAGCCGGACCAGGGATATCCTGCACCAGAAAAAGCGGTCCGGCAGTGATTGCCGGACCGCTTTTTCTGTCCGCCCTTCCGGGAGCGGCTGAGATCAGTCTGGTTCCTGGGCGCCGGGCTGACGCCGTCTTTGGGCTGCCGGCCGTCGGGCTGTCGGCTCTTCATTTGGCGCAGGCGCAGCCGGTGCCGGCTCTGCGGGTGCTGCTGGAACGGGCTCCGGCTGTAGAACGGGCACCGGCATCGGAACGGGCTCCGGCCTTTGAGCGGGCGATAGCGTCGGAACGGGCTGCCCGGCGGCAGGCAACGGCTGGGCTGGCGCCGATTGGCCTGGCACCGGCTGGACCGGCACCGGCTGGACGCTGGTCTGGCGCAGGATGGCGCCGCCGCGCATGAACGGGATCGGCAGGCCAAGCAGGACCATGACCGAGCGCGGCTCGAGCGTGACCTGCCGTCCGGTGCGCGGCATGTCGGCCGGGCGCTCGAAGATGTCCTCCCCGAATGGCCTGGCCGTATCGATGGCCATGCGCCAGGAGAGGCAGGCCGGCAGGCGCGGCAGCTGGATGGTCCTGGCCTCCCAGTGCGCGTTCACGGCGACATAGACGATGTCGTCCTCCTCAGCCGGCAGGCTGTTCCGGCACGGCTCCGTCAGCGTCTCCGTCCGCCGGACTTCACATGCCTCACAGCCTTCCGGCTCAGCAGTGTCATCGGTCGCGCCGGTTCCCGCGGCATCGGAGGCCGGGCCACCGCGCAGGTCCGGTCCAAGCGTGGCAATGCTTTCCACCGGGGCAGGCCGGCTGGCGTCGGCTGCCCGCAGCTCTCCGGCCGTCCGTTCCAGGGCGCATTCGCGGCCGGCAAACATGACACCGATCGTGCGCAGCTCGGGGTCGCCTGGAAGCGACCAGGCCTCGGGGCCATGCATGCTGAGCGGCGGCAGGCCGCAGGCCGGCGGTCGGCAGCTGGAGCGCAGGACAGGATGGGCGCGGCGGAAACGGATCAGGCGCTGGACAAAGCTGAAGAACGCATGGTTCCGTTCCAGGTCCTTCCAATCCAGCCAGGAAATCTCGTTGTCCTGGCAGTAGGGGTTGTTGTTGCCGCACTGCGAGTTGCCAAACTCGTCGCCCGAGAGCAGCATCGGCGTTCCCTTGCTGACCAGGAGCACCGTCATGGCGTTCTTGCGCAGGCGCAGGCGCAGGGCCTGGATGGCCGGATCGTCGGTTTCGCCCTCGACGCCGCAGTTCCAGCTGTGGTTGTGGTTCTCGCCGTCGGTGTTGTTCCAGCCATTGGCCTCGTTGTGCTTCTCGCTGTAGGCGTAGAGATCGTTGAGCGTGAAGCCGTCATGGCAGGTGATGAAGTTGATCGAGGCATGGTCGCCCCGGTGCTTCGGATCGTAGATGTCAAGCGAGCCGGCGATGCGGCTGGCCGCCAGCTGGGCGACGCCGGCGTCGCCCTTGAGAAACCGGCGCAGCTCGTCGCGGTAGCGGCCGTTCCATTCCGACCACCGGTTCCAGGACGGGAAGCTGCCGACCTGGTAGAGGCCGCCGGCATCCCAGGCCTCGGCTATCAGCTTGACGCTCGCCAGGATGGGGTCGAAGGCAAGGTTCTGCAGGAGCGGCGGGCTGCTCATCGGCGTGCCGTCCTCGTTGCGCCCGAGGATCGAAGCAAGGTCGAAGCGGAAGCCATCGATCCGGTATTCGGTGACCCAGTAGCGCAGCGCATCGAGCACGAGCCGCTGGACAACTGGGTGGTTGCTGTTGACCGTGTTGCCGCAGCCGCTGTAGTTCTTGTAGCTGCCGTCCGCATCCAGCATGTAGTAGACGTTGTTGTCGAGTCCCTTGAACGAGATCACGGGGCCCTTCTCGTTGCCCTCGGCCGTGTGGTTGAAGACAACGTCGAGGAAGACCTCGATGCCGTTCTCGTGCAGGGCGCGGATCAGCGACTTGAGCTCGCGCCCCTCCCGGTTGTACTCGACCGCACTGGTATACGACGTGTTGGGCGCGAAGAAGGACACCGGGTTGTAGCCCCAGTAGTCAAGCAGGCGGACACCGTCGTGCTCGCGGAACTCGCGCAGCTCGTCGAACTCGAAAACCGGCATCAGCTCGACGGCATTGACGCCCAGCGACTTGAGGTAGGGGATCTTCTCCATCAGGGCGCGATACGTCCCGGGGCTGGTGACGCCGGACGAGGGATGGCGCGTGAAGCCGCGCACATGCAGCTCATAGATGACCAGGTCCTGCATCGGGATCAGGGGCTGGAGACTGGTTCCCCAGTCGAAGTCGCTGACGACGACGCGCGAGCGGTACTGCCCCGAAAAGACCGGGCGCTGCCCCCACTTGCTCTGGCCGGTCACGGCGCGCGCATATGGGTCAAGCAGGTACTGGTCCTTGTCGAACAGAAGGCCCCGTTTGGGATTCCATTCGCCATCGACGCTGAAGGCATACTCGAACTCGAAGATGTCGAGCCCAAAGACAATCATGGAATAGACGTTCCCGATGCGGTAGCGTTCCGGGAACGGGATGATGGCGTAGGGCTCGGGCGCCTCACGGTGGAACAGAACCAGGCTGCAGCCAGTGGCGCCCTGCGAGCTGACGGTGAAGCTGACGCCGCCCGGCACCACGAAGGCGCCGTTGTCGAGATAAAGCCCCGGCCGGATCTTGAAGCACTGGTATTCGTCGATCGGGCTGAGCTGACGCTCCAGGGAGCGGACATAATTGTCGGTTGTACCACGGTCCTTGAGGAAGTCTGGCTGCATGCGCACCTCGTAATCTGACGGTCGCGGCCGCCGGCGGTCCAGGGTGCCTGTCCCGACAGGCGGGAGCCGGTCGGGAAGCCTGTCCGGACGCATATGGCCGGGGCAGGATGGCTGCCGCAGGGCTGCTGCGGCCGGACTGCCTACACCCATTATAAGGCAGGAGGGCGCTGACACGGTAGCGGATTCTTTTCAGAACCGGCACCAGGCGGTCACAGGCGGACAATGGCAGACAAACGCAGGGCAGGCTCTTGCTTTTGCCGCTGCCGTATCGGAACATGGGATCAGATGCCAGCGGCCGGAGAAATGCCGTTCCGCGGCCGTATCCCGGAATCTGCGCATTTCCGGAACAGCCACATCCGAGAGGAGCAGCTTGCCATGGATGACGTCAGCCAGTCCGATAGCCCTACGCGAACGGTTTCAGACCTGATCCTGTCCGAAGGCATTGCCGCGGCCATCTTCGACCTGGACGGCACCCTCATCGACTCCATGCCCGACTGGGAAGCCCTTGCCAGTGATCTGCTCCGCCTTCATGGCGTTGCGTTCAGCGACGAGCTCGCCGAGCGGATCAAGGCCATGACCCTGCGGGAGTCCGTCGAATGGTTCGCAAGCGAATATGACGTGGGCAGCACGCCGGAGAGCCTGCTAGCCATCCTGATGGAGCGGATCGCCGACCGTTTCCGCCAGTCCATCCCGCTGAAGCCGGGTGCCGGCGATTACGTCCGGCGGCTGTGGACCTGCGGCCTGCGGCTGGCCGTTGCCACCGCCACCGAGGCCTCACTGGCCGAAGCCTGCCTGACCCGGCTGGGTGTCCGTCCGCTTTTCGAGTTCATCCTCAGCTGTGAAACCGTCGGCATCGGCAAGACGCGCCCCGATATCTTCCTGCAGGCGGCCGGACAGCTTGACCTGGAACCCGCCCGCATCCTGGTGTTCGAGGATGCGCTGCATGCCGCCTGCACCGCCCGCTCGGCGGGATTCTACATCGTCGGTGTGGCCGATCCCAGTTCCGCTGCGGAGCGGACCGACCTCATGGAAGCCAGCGACGCCTGGATCGAGGACTTTCCATCTGCCTTGGGCGACCTGGACAGCCTCTGTCCCTGACCAAAAATCCGGCCTTTCTGCGCCGGTCGGGTTCTTGGGGAACCAGTCGCCCGGAAGGCATCGGGATAAAGATTCTGCCATTCCCATCCTCATCACGAAGTTGTCGGATCCCCAAGACACCTGATCCAACGCGTTCATGGCCATTTTGATCCCGGCGGCGCACGCGCCTGCAGGCCTGAATGTTTCCTGATTGCAGGTCTGGATGCACTCTGTCAGAATAGTGCGTAATCAGAGGCCGTGCGGTACAGACCAGTACCGCCCCATTGGTACACCGCTTCCAGCACCGCACCGGTACCCGTCACAAGGAGAACGCATGTCCTATCCCCTCCGCCGCATGATTCTGACCCTGGCCCTCGTCGCGGGCCTGGCGGCCTTGATTGCCGCCTATGCCGCCTCGCCGGCTGACGCTCAGCAGGCTGCACTGGCGGTCACAGCCAGCGCAGCTCCGGCCGGCAGCACCGATGAAGCGGCTGCGGCAGACGCGGAAGCGGCCATGCCGCTGAGCGGTGATCCGACGCCCATTCCCATGGCCATGCCGGCGGCATCAGCAGCCATGGCAGCGGCAACGGAAGCGGCAGGCGTGCCATCAGCCGCACCATCAGCAGTGCCGACGGCTGCACCGGCGGCCACGGCTGCGCCCACGCCGTTCGCCACAGCCATTCCGACCGCGACGCCCACCCCGAAGCCAACGCCGAAGCCGACGCCCAGGCCATCCACAGCCCCAACTGCCGTTCCCACAGCCGTTCCGACGGCTTCTCCGACTCCCGCGCCACTAAATCCGGCAACCATGACCGCGGCCCAGTGGCGCGATGAGCTCTTCCGCCTCACCAACGCCGAACGCGTCCAGGCCGGCCAGGCCGCCCTGAAGATGGGCTCAACAGCCCTGCTCGCCGCTGCCGATATCCGGGCCCATGAAATCGTGACCAGTTTCCTCCATACGCGCCCGAACGGATCGCCCTGGTCCTCAGTGCTGAATGAGCAGGGCGTCACCTTCGCAACGGCGGGTGAAAACATCCAGTATGCGACGGCCAAGTACTTTACGCCGCAGCAGATCATGGACAAATGGATGGCTTCAGACGGCCACCGGACCAATATCCTGAATCCGAACTTCACCCACCTCGCCATTGGCTATACCCGTGCCAACGGCTACGACTGGTACGTCCAGATCTTCATCAAGCCGAGATGATCTGCAGCCATAGATGATCTGAAGACCGAGATGATCCGCAATTCGCGCTGATCCGCAGCCCTGAGATGATGCGCGCTGCCGTTCAGCGGCCAAGAAGCGGCATCTTCCGCTCGCGTACGCAGTCATCCGGACCGAGCTGGCCGCAGAGCAGGCTCGAGCAAGGATCATGTGCCGGTATCAGCCGGGCGGCAGCGGCAGCGCTGTGCCGCGCATAGCAGTAGAGGCATCCCAGCCGGCACGTGTCATACATCCCGATATCCACGCTTGGCAGGCAGTTGCATCCGGGCCGCAGCGGCTTTCCGGCATGCCGCCGCAGCGGCCGCACGAGCAGCCGTTCAAGCAGCCGGAGGTCGATGCAGGCGGCCGGGCTGATGCCGAACGGCTGCAGGTCGAGACTTTCGGCACAGGCTGACATGGACATGCCGTTCCTGCGCGCCATTTCACTCAGGTCGCCAGCCAGCACCAGGCGCTGCTCGTCGGAAAACGCATGCAGGCCAGCCGGCTGCAGACGCCGGGCGGTTCCGGCATAGAGATCGAGGAAGCTGATGATGCACTGGCTGGTGGCACCCTGCAGCTGCCCGGCCAGTTCGCCGAAGCGCTGGCGATGGAACGCGGCCGGATAGCGCTCGCTGAGCAGGATCGGATCATAGCGCCAGATCACGCGCTCCGGGCCGATGCGCTCCGCCAGTTTGCGGAAGGCCGGCACCAGCACCGTTTCCTTGTCCAGCAGCCCCGGCTCCAGATCGCGGCCATAGGCCGTCAGCGTGAACAGGAAATAGAATGCCCGTCCCTGCAGGCGGTCGAGGCGGTCCAGCATCGGGCGCGGATCCTTGGTCCAGAAGACAAATGCGTCCACCTGTTCCGGTGTCAGCCCCACCCGGCTGACCTGCCGCGGGTTCATCGGGTTGCGGACATCGGCAAAGCCGGCGTCCAGCCGGTTGAAGAACCAGTCGGCATAGCAGGCAGGGATATCGGTCCGGCGACTCACGCTGACAATCATGGACGGCAAGGACCTCCTATTGTGTATAATGGGGATTGGCCACCCTGGCAGCAGACAGCAGGCAGCAGACATGGAGTGAAGCAGGCCATGCAGGAGAACCAATCGCAGAATCAGCCGGTCGAAACCGGATCGGGAATGCGCAATGACTTTTCGCGCGGACCTGTAGCGGCAGCCATCCTGAGCATGGCCCTGCCCATGATCCTCGCCCAGTTCGTCAACGTCCTCTACAATATCGTCGACCGCTTCTACATCGGCCTGATGCCGGAAAACGCCTTCACGGCCCTGACCGGCCTTGGCGTGTGTCTGCCGGTCATCACCATGGTCATGGCCTTCGCCAACCTGTTCGGCATGGGCGGAGCACCGCTCTGCTCAATCGAGCGCGGCCGCTGCAACCATGAAGAGGCCGAGCGGATCATGGGCAGTGCCTTTGTGCTCCTGGTCGGCAGCGGCGCAGTCCTGACCATCCTGGGCCTGCTCCTGCGGCGGCCGATGCTGTATGCGTTCGGCGCCAGCAACGTCACGTATCCCTACGCCGAGCAGTACCTCACCATCTACCTGCTGGGCAACATCTTCGTCATGGTGAGCCTGGGCATGAACCATTTCATCAATGCCCAGGGGTTCGGGCGCATCGGCATGCTGACTGTGATTCTCGGTGCCGTGGCCAACATCATCCTCGACCCCGTCTTCATCTTCGTCTTCAGGATGGGCGTGCAGGGCGCCGCCCTGGCCACGATCCTCTCCCAGTTCCTGTCGGCCCTCTGGGTCTTCCGCTTCCTGAGCGGCCATTCGGCCATCCTGCGGCTTCGGGCTTCCGCCATGCGCCTGCAGCGGCCGCGCGTGCTCCGAATCGTGGCGCTTGGCACATCCGGCTTCATCATGCAGTTCACGAATTTCGCGGTCCAGGTCGCGATCAATGCCAGCCTCAAGCAATTCGGCGGCGACCTGTACATCGGCATCATGACGGTGATCAACAGCGTGCGCGAGATCGTCATCCTGCCGGCTTCCGGCATCACCAGCGGTTCGCAGCCCGTCATCGGCTACAACTACGGCGCCCGCCAGTATCAGCGCGTCCGCCAGGCCATCCGCTTCTCGGCGACGTCCTCGGTGATGGTCACGACCGTCACCTGGCTGGTGATGCTCGCCGTTCCCGGCTTCTTCATCAGCATCTTCAGCCGCGATCCGGCCGTCGTAGCCGCCGGTGTGCCGATGCTGCGCATCTACTTTTCCGCCTTCCTGACCATGTCGCTCCAGAACGCCGGCCAGTCGGTCTTCGTCGCGCTCGGCCAGTCCCGGCAGGCGATCTTCTTCTCGCTCTTCCGCAAGGTCATCCTGGTCGTGCCGCTCGTGCTCATCCTGCCGCACCTGTTCGGGCTCGGCCGTGTCGGCGTCTTCCTGCCGGAGCCGATCTCCGAGGTCGTCGGCGGAACAGCTGCGTTCGTCACGATGCTCTTCACCGTCCGCAGGCTGCTGCGGGAAGACACCCCCTGCCCTGAACCGGTCCGGGAATAGGCCTTCGGCTGAACCGCCCGGCCATCAGCTGAAAGCCGGGCCATCGGCTGAACCGCCCGTCCGCGGACAAGCCAGCACGTGCCAGGCTTTGACTCAGGTGCGGCGGTCTATCAGCGCCTGAAAATCGCCCCAGACGCCATCCAGGCCATCGATGACCCGGCGGTACAGCGCGTATTTGCGGTCGTAGACGGCAGCCTTCGCAGGATCCGGGAGAACCGGCCGGGCGACGGTGCACATGCGGCCGGCAGCCTCTGCCAGTGATGCATATTCGCCGACGGCAACGGCAGCGGCGATGGCGCAGCCGAGTGCGCCCGACTCATGGACGGCCACCGTCTCGACCGGCAGCTGCAGGACATCGGCGAACATCTGGATCCATACCGGCGAGTGGGTCACGCCGCCAGCCAGCCGGATGCTGGCCGGCCGACCGCCGTCCGGGAGGTCGCGCCGCGAGGCGAGCAGGCGGTCCAGGTGCTGGCGGTGGGAGAACACGATGCCCTCATAGACGCTGCGCACCAGATGGGCGCGCGTGTGGTAGCTGCTGAGGCCGACAAAGCTGGCCCGGGCATTGGGATGGACGTTGCTGGCCATGAGGAACGGCAGGAAGACCGGGCAGGGCTCATCGGCCGGCAGGCCATCTACCCAGGCGTTCATGACGTCGTACACCGAGCCGCCGGCGGTCTTCTCGTGCTCGGCCAGCTCGGGCAGCAGCGTGCGGATGAACCATTCGTTGTTTCCGGCCGAGGTCGGGCTGCACTCCTCAACCAGATAGTACTCCGGCAGGCAGAACAGCGAGTTCATCAGCACGGAGCCATCCAGCACCGGCGTGCGCCGGACATACTCGTTGATGCTCCAGGTACCGGCAATCATGCAGACGTGGCGTTCATCAACCACGTCCAGGGCCAGCGCACAGGCGTCGATGTCGAACATGCCGCCCGCGACCGGGGTTCCGGCCAGAAGGCCAGTTCTGGCTGCCGCCTCGGCGGTGACCGTGCCGCAAAGGTCGGAGGCGCGGCAGAGCGGCGGCAGGGCCGTCCGCAGCGGCGTCAGGCCAAAGCAGTCCAGCAGGCGGTCATCATACTGGCGCGTCTGCAGGTTGACCAGGTTGGCGCCCGAGTAGTCGGTCAGCTCGGCACGGGCTTCGCCGGTGAGACGGAAGCGCACGTAGTCCTTGGCCGCGAAGATCCATTGAACCTGATCGAGGACGCCAGGCTCATGGTCCCGCAGCCAGGCCAGCAGCGCGACCGGCTGGCAGGCCAGGATGCTCTGGTTCGATATGGCAAAGACCTTGGCGGCCGTTCCATCGGCATGCCAATGCAGCGGATATTCCCAGGCGCGGTTGTCGGTCGAGATGATGCCGTGGCGCAGGGGCCGGTTGTCCTTGCCCCAGAGATAGAGCCCCTTGCCGTGTCCGCAGACGGCCACGCCGGCGACGTCTGCCGGATCGACGCCCGTTTTCTGGAGGACAGACCGGATGACGGTGCAGTTGGCTGCCCACATCTCGTCCATGTCGCGCTCGCAGAAGCCCGGGCGCGGTGTGAGCATGCGGGTGTCGACCGAAGCCGAGCCCAGTTCGGTTCCGTCAGTGGAAAAGAGTGCGGCCTTGGTGGTTGTGCCGCCATTGTCGAGGCCGAGGAAACATTTCATGCAGGTACCTCCTGAATCGATGTGGCTGCAGCGGCCGGCGCGACGGCGGTCTCAACGCGGTCCCGGCCATTCTGCTTGGCCCGGTAAAGCGCCTCGTCGGCACGCCGGTACCAGTTGCGGAAGCTCTCGCCCGGCTGACGTTCGGCAATGCCGACGCTGGCCGTATGCAGGCCGCTGACCGGCGGCGGCATCGGGCTGTTCCGGATGGCGTTCCGCAGCTGCTCGCCGGCCGTGCGCGCGCCATCAAGACTGGTCTGCGGCATGATGATGACAAACTCCTCGCCGCCGATCCGGGCCAGGATATCCGCAGCCCGGATATGCTGTCCCATGACGCCGGCGACATGCCGCAGCGCCTCGTCGCCGGCCGGGTGCCCCCAGGTGTCGTTGATTGCCTTGAAATGGTCGAGGTCGACGATGGCCATGGCCAGCGGCTCGCCATATCGGTCAGACCGGGCCAGCAGGTCGCCGCTGGTCAGGTCAAGGTAATGCCGGTTGTAGAGGCCGGTCAGCTCGTCCGTCAGGGCGGCGCGGCTCAGCATCTCCTCCTTGTCGGTCAGTTCCTTGAAGATGGTCTCATAGGGTTCGGTGATGCAGGTGATGACGATGGCCTCGTAGATCAGGTAGAAGGACACAATCTTGAAGACATGCCCAAGCAGGTTGACAAGATCGTCATTCAGCAGGTAGACGGTAAAGGCCAGTTCAGAAAGGATGGTGAAGACAACGGACAGCAGCAGCTTGCGATGGACAGCCGGGGCAAAGCGGCTGCGCTGAAGGCTGAGGAGGACGGCGACGACGGCCAGCAGGGCGATGATGAAGAGGGTGAAGCCAATGACGATGCTGAACACCTCTGCCAGACTATGGAAGAGCAGATAGCTGTAGAGATGTGTCAAATACAGGCCGGCCACGAGCAGGCTGAAGATCAGGATCGAGGAAAGCCGGAAAGGCCTGGTATTCATGGGAACCTCCGCCGCAGGGCGCGTCCCGCGTGACCGGGCTGCCGTCGGGTCCCAGTCAGTCTGCGGCTGTTGTCGCGGTATATGGACATCATATCGTAACCTTCCATTCCGGGACAAGGCCTGCCGCAAGGCTGGCGAATCCAGGGCACAGAAAAGCGCCGCCCGGGGGCGGCCGCTGCCTGTCTCTTGCCCAAGCCTGGCCAGTCGGGCAGCTTCGGCAGAAAAGGGGCTGTCTCAAAAGTAGAGCAATCTACGATTGGGACAGCCCTTTAAGTTAGC
>CAYOHO010000034.1:1744-10545 GCA_964403755.1 uncultured Oscillospiraceae bacterium | reverse complement strand
GTGAACAGGAGCGTCACCAGCAGGTAGAGCTTCAGCTGGCTGTCCAGCTGTCGCAGGTTGTGCCAGAACGGTTCGCGTGCCCTGGCCAGCTTGTGCGCCGGCTTCTCGCGGATAAACAGGAACATCACCAGGCCCAGCAGGGCTGGCACCACCGACAGGAGAAACAGGTTCCGGTAGTCGAGGGACTTGCCGGCCCGGGCTTCCAGCGTCAGGAACATCCAGGCGGCGAAGATGCCAACGGCAGAGCCGGCCATGTCCAGCGCCTTGTGCAGCCCGAACGCCCGGCCGAGCTCGGCCGGGCTCGCACTTTCGCTGACCAGCACGTCGCGCGGCGCGGTCCGGATGCCCTTGCCCAGGCGGTCGATGACCCGGGCAGCGAGAATGCCGCCCCAGGAGCCGGCCACCAGCAGGGCTGCCTTGTAGAGCAGGCTGGTGGCGTAGCCGGCGAAGGCGAGGCGCTTCTTCCGCTGATAGCGGTCGGTGATGTAGCCGCTGAACACCTTGAGCAGGCTGGCCACGCTTTCGGCAATGCCTTCGATGAGTCCGATCAGGACCGGCGTGGCGCCGAAGGCGGCCGTCAGATAGAGCGGAATAAGCGGATAGACCATTTCCGTACTGACATCGGTGAAGAAGCTGACCAGGCCGATCATGATGATGTTGAACATCGGGCGTCCCTCCCTGCTTTCGCGGCTATGGTGCAGTCGGCAATCGTTCAGAACAGCGGCGAGAACAGGCGCAGGAAAGTCTGCAGCAGGCGTTCCCGCCAGGGCTGACGATTGAGCTTGTCGACCGTGTATTCCTCGCAAAGTGCATAGGTCGTCAGCACATCGGCGACGATCTGCTCCAGGATCGGTGCGCCGCAGATCCAGACGCCATTCTCGAAGTGGAGGTAGAAGCTGCGGAAATCCATGTTGATGCTGCCGACCACGGCATGGGTGTCGTCGCTGATGATGGTCTTGGCGTGCATGAAGCCGGGCGTGTACTCGTAGACGCGGACACCGGCCTTGATCAGCCGCCGGTAATTGGAGCGCGTGACCTTATGCACGTACCAGTGGTCCCAGATGCGCGGCGCCGCAATGCGAACGTCGACGCCGCCCCGGGCAGCCAGGCAGAGCTCGTTCAGCATCGAGTCGTCAATGACAATATAGGGCGTCGTGATGTAGCAGTAGCGCCGGGCCTGTGCGATCATCTGGCGGTAGACCATCTCCGCCGGATTCTCCGGATTGTTCACCGGTCCGTCGCTGAACGGCACGTAGAACCCATCGCCCGGCACGGCCTTCTGCGGCCGGTACCTGGCGTAGTCCTCCGGGCGCTGCGACTCCCCTTCCCACATCTCGAGGAACGTGACCGTGAGGCTCCAGACGGCATCGCCTTCCAGGCGGACCGCCGTGTCCTTCCAGTGACCGTGCTTCGGGTAGATGTTGGCATACTCGTCAGCCAGGTTGGTCCCGCCCGTGTAGCCGATCAGGCCATCAATGACCGCGATCTTCTGATGGTTGCGGTGGTTGAGGTACAGATGCCAGAGGTTCTTCTCGACTTCGCCGAAGGCAATGGCCTGGATCCCTTCCTGGCGCAGCATCTCCTTCAGGCGGTCCGGCGCGGAGAACATGCTGCCGACATCGTCATACATCAGGCGGACCTCGACCCCGGCGGCCGCCTTCCGTTTCAGGATGTCATGGATGCTGGCCCAGAGCTTGCCTTCGGAAACGATGTAGTATTCCAGGAAAATGAAGCGCTCCGCCGCCTCCAGATCCTGCAGCAGGTCCGCGAACTGGAGCTCGCCCAGGGGGTAATAGCGGCTGCGGGTGCCGGCGAAGATGGGAAAGTCAAGGCTGGCCAGGTAGGCCGGAATCCGCTGCTGGTCGGGGAACTGGCCGGAGAGGCTGGCCATGGCCGCCGGATCCCGGCCAAGCCATTGGCTGCGGCGGCTGAAGATGGCCCGCAGGCGACGCCCCTTGCGGCTTCGCCGGCCGGACTGGCCCCACATCAGATAGAGCAGTTCGCCGAAGATCGGCAGGACCAGGAAGACGACAATCCAGGCCACCGTATAGGTGTTGTTCCCCTTCTGGTTGAGCAGCACCAGCACCTGGACCAGCGCCAGCGCCTCCACGAAGAGATAGAGGTAGACCGCATTCAGCCTCAGATAGGCGATAAACAGCCCCAGCAGGGCGAACTGTGCCGCCACTGCCAGTGCGATCACCGCCAGCCGGCGGAACCCCTCGCGCTTCAGCTCATGCAGCCGACCGCTCGCCGGGCCGGATGGCGCGTTGCTGTCCCGATTTCTGCTTCTCACCATTCATTATCCATCCGTTAGAATTCTGCTTCCCACGCCCGTCACTTCTCCCCGTTCCAGTACTTCGCCTTCGGATCCAGCAGCCATTCATGCGTTGGGTCGTCGATGCGCGTCTTTTCCCAGGGGTTGCCCGGCAGGTGGCGGATGCCCCACATGTAGCAGCAGGCATACCCAGGCGCCATCACCTGCTGGTGCGTGCCCTCGGTGATGACTGCCAGCCCGTTGTGGTGCAGCTCGTGGATTTCGCCGTTGATCCAGCCAGCGCCGAAGCCCTGCGGCTTCTCGAAGCGGTAGAAGTACACCTCCGGCTGCGGATGCGCATGCGGCGGATAGCTTGACCACTTGCCGGGCAGGTTCACGACCTCGCCCAGCACCAGGTTCGACCACGGCGCCGTCTCATAGTCGTAGCAGGTGCGCACATCACGCTTCATGCAGTTGTCCAGCTCGCCATTGGCACCGCGACGCCAGGTGTCGACTTCATCCGGCGTATACAGCCGGGCCGGGTACGAGCGCTCATTCTCGGTCTTCTGGACATAGAACTCGCTGTGCGCCTGTGCTTCAAGTGTGCAGGCATCGCCGGCGGGCATCAGCAGGCACCAGGGGTTGAAGTCGAATGGATTCGGTCGGTTCATGCGCACGGTTCCGCCTGCGAATGTCACCGTCGCCTCGCCTTCGATCAGGATCCACGAGCATTCCTTGCGGTCTTCACGGAACGTGAACGTGTCGCCCGGCTCCAGAACCAGCAGTCCCACGTCCATGAGGCTTCCCTCGCCACAGTTGGCCTCAGTGCTGACATAGGCGTTGTACCCACGCTGCACCTGCTTGTCGATATACATGCTTCCTGTCCTCCCGGTGCCTGTTTTTCCGTCAATTATAGCACTCGTAATGCCAGACACCGAATGGATGTTCACAGAATCATCAGCCGCCAACCAGAGAATGTTCAGGTTTGCGACAGTTGCCGCACACGCCACCCGCCTAGAATGAAGCCGTCGGGACAGGCCGGCCAGCCGGCAGACCGGCGGACGAAAGGATGGAACGCAATGATCATTCGGACATTCCAGCGCAACGAACTCAAGTATCAGCTTGACCGGGTTCAATTCCAGACGCTCCGGCGGGTCCTCGAGCCGCACATGATGCCGGACGAGCATGGCATCGATGGCGCCTACATGGTCTACAGCCTCTATTTTGACACGGAGGCTGACGAGATTGTCCGGCAGTCTTCAGCCAGTCCGGTCTACAAGGAAAAGCTGCGGATGCGCTGCTACACGCTGCCGAAAGGGCCGGACGACGTTGTTTACCTCGAGCTCAAGCGCAAGCTGGACGGTGTGGTCAGCAAGCGCCGGGCAACCCTGCGTCTGGGTGATGCGGACCGTTTCCTGGCCAGCCGGAAGATTCCGGAGTCACTGACTGGCATCGACCGCCAGGTTCTGCGGGAAATCGCCGCGTTTCTGGAGCGCCGGCCAGCCCTGCCCAAGGTCTTCCTCAGCTATGAGCGGCTGGCCTTGCATGACCGTGACGATCCCGAATTCCGGATCACCTTTGACCGCAATATCCTGGCCCGCCGCGACCATCCCGATTTCCGGGCCGGCGACTTCGGCACCGAACTGATGGATGATGACACCTGCCTCATGGAGATCAAGATCTGCGGCGCCATGCCGCTCTGGCTGTCCGGTGAGCTGTCGCGGCTTGGCCTCTTCAGCAGCGGCTATTCCAAGTATGGTGAGGAATACCGGGCCAATATCGGCTACCGGGCGGCCAGCATTCCGGATCGTCTGGCGTTCGCTGGCATGGCCTCACAAACTGCCAAGCCATCCGGAACGAACTCGGCGCTGCCGCCGACCCGAAGGCCACAAAGACCAGCCCCTACCGGCGCTTCAGTCTGACCGATCCTGTCACTGATTGACCGGACTTGAAGCAGAAAACATTTTGTGGAGGTATAGACCCATGCTTGACCAGATACTGGCAGCCGTTCAGCCGGAAACCCTGACTTTCAGCGGCGCCGTCACCATCATCGCCAGTGCCCTCGTCCTCGGTCTGTGCATCAGCCTCGTCTACCGCCAGACCCGGCGCGGTCAGAATACATCGGATGGGCTTGCCGTCACCCTCATCATGCTGCCTGCCATCATCGCGATGATCATCCTCCTGGTCGGCAGCAATGTCGCCCGCGCCTTCAGCCTGGCCGGCGCCTTCAGCCTCATCCGCTTCCGCAGCGCCCCCGGCGATTCGCGGGACATCGCTACTGTCTTCTTTTCACTGGCGGTCGGCCTGGCCTGCGGCATGGGTGCCATCGGCTATGCCGTCCTGTTCACGGCCATCCTCTGCCTGGTGATGCTGCTTCTGCGCACCCTGCATGTCGGGCAGGCCGAAACGGCCGGCATGCAGCTCAAGATCGTGCTCCCGGAAGACGTGGACTACCAGGGCGCCTTCGATCCCGTCCTGCAGGAATACACCCGCGCCTACCAGCTGGTGCGGGTCAAGACGACAGACTTTGGCTCCCTGTTCGAGCTGACATTTGACGTGACGCTCAAGGACGGCATCAGCACCAAGGAAATGATCGACCGCCTGCGCACCCGCAACAGCAACCTCAACATTGTGCTGGCCCTGAAGGAAACCCCGCAGGCCGCCTTCTAGGCATGCTCCTGCAGTCAGCTGGTGCACCGCACCGGTGCTGCACCAGCTGCGAACGGCTGGCGAATGAGGCGCCTGACAGGGCTGCCAGGCATATGGACGGACGGACCGGCTGCATCTGGTGCAGCCGGTCTGTTTTCGCGTCATGGCCTGGACAGTGCAGCCTCGATCGACTTCAGATAGGCCTTGCAGGTGGCGGTTGCACCGCTGACGACATCGACATCGGCCTTCTGGGCGGCAACGACCCGGCTGATCAGTTCCCGGGTCACTTCCGGCTTCTCAAACTGGACCGTCTTCCGGATCTGGATGGCCGTGATCCGGCCGTTCTTTACTGTCACGTCCAGATGGTTGGCCCAGCGGCCGTCGCCATAGTGACCGGCATAGGTTCCATCTGCGAGGCTGCTGGCTGTGACCGGCTGGATTTTCAGCGCCTGGGTTTCGGCAAGGCCCCGACTGAGGAAAAACGCCATCACAAGCCCGATGACAGCAACAAGGGCAATCAGGATGGAAATGGCAATCAGGGTACGTCTCAGCAGTTTGCTTTTCATGTCGTGCTCCTCCGGATGCAGGTTCAGGATTTCATATTGCCATAATTGTGCGAGGTGTTCCAGTCTCGCTTTTTCCTGACAGGGTCCACACAAAGTCAACAAATCTGTCGGCTAGACTCAAGACATGATCCAGCGAGGCAGCCCGGCGGCGATCAGCAAACGGGATCCAGCATTTGGGAGGAAAGCCATGAGCACAGCAATTCCAGCCAAGCCCGCGAAAGGGGCGCGCACCCGCAGCCATAGGCGGCCGATCCGTCTAGCAGTCCAGATCTTCTTCTTTGCCCTGATCGGCCTCATCGCCATCAACCATACTCTATCGGAAACCGGCACCGGCATTCCCTTCCTGTCGGAAGCCTCCCTGCACGCCATCTGTCCGTTCGGCGGCGTCGAGACCCTGTACCAGCTCTTCAGCCTCGGCACCTTCATCCAGAAGGTCCATGCCGGCTCCGTGGTCCTGATGGTCATCATGCTGGTTCTCGCCGTGCTTTTCGGGCCGGTCTTCTGCGGCTGGGTCTGCCCCCTCGGCTCCATCCAGGAATGGATCGGCCGGCTCGGCCGGAAGCTGCTCGGCCGCCGCTACAACCACGTCATCCCCGAGCGACTGGACCGCGTGCTGCGCTGGTTCCGCTACGTCGTCCTGTTCTGGGTCCTGTACATGACCTATCGCTCCGGCACCCTGCTGTTCACGAACATCGACCCCTATCATGCGCTCTTCAACTTCTGGACCACGGAAGCGGCCCCGGCCTCGCTGGTGATACTCGGCGTCACCCTGCTGCTCTCCCTGGCGGTCGCCCGCCCCTGGTGCCGCTACGCCTGTCCCTATGGCGCCCTGCTCGGGCTCAGCAACAAGATCCGCATCTTCGGGATCCGCCGCCAGCCGGCAACCTGCATCAGCTGCCGCAAGTGCGACAAAGCCTGTCCGATGAACCTCGACATCTCCGGCAAGGGAACCGTCACTGCCACCCACTGCATCAGCTGCTATGAGTGCACCTCCGAACGGGCCTGCCCCGTGCCCGACACCGTCACGCTCCAGACCGCACCGCGGCGCAAGCCGGCTGACCTGCCCCGGAAGGAGGCTGTCCAATGAAGATCCGCTCCAGCGTCATGGCCCTGATCATCTTTCTGGTCGTTTTCGGCGGCATCGGCGCCGCCATGGCGCTCGGTGTCTGGGCGACCACCTCGGACAAGCAGCCGGCCAAATACAAGGATGGCGCCTTCGCCGGCCAGGCCAACCCGGCCGACATCCGCGGCTCCTATACATTTGCTGACATCTCCAGCTCGTTCGGCATCGAAGCCAGCGCCCTGCTCAAGGCGTTCGCCATTCCGGCTGACACTGCGCCCGCAGCGATCAAGAGCAAGGACCTGGAAAGCCGCTACCCCGACACCGGAATTGGCAATGAATCCATGCAGATCTTCGTCGCCCTCTACCTGAACCTGCCGATTGATCTCGACGATGCGATGCTTCCGGATGCCGCCATCCCCGTCATCACGGCCGCGAACCCGAAGCTCACGGCCGAACAGAAGGCCTGGCTGGAGAGCCATACGATCGCCACTGGCCAGAACGCGGCCGCGTCGTCTGCTGCTGGTTCCGCTACCGGCTCAACCACACCGGCTGCCTCTGCCCCCGTATCCGCCGCGTCCACCGGAACCGCTTCATCTGCTTCCACCGGGACCGTCTCATCCGCTCAGGCAAGCGAACCGGCGACAACGGCTAAACCGACATCTGAAACAGAACCGCTCGTCAATGGATCCGCCACCTTCCAGCAGCTGCTGGATGCTGGCATCACGCGGACCCAGATCGAGCAGGTGATCGGCGCACCGATGCCGCCGACCAACCAGACGGTCAAGGATTACTGCACCAGCAAGGGCCTCACCTTCTCGACCGTGAAGAACGCGCTCAACGCCCTGGTTCCGGTCAAGTAGCGCTCAAACAGGCTGCATGTCGATGGATGCTCACAGGAAAGGACCGGCTGTTCGGGAAACCCGCAGCCGGTCCTTCAACTTGATCGATTCTGATCCAAAGCAGCGCCTTGGCTCGATGGCCTTAACCGATCCCGTCATCGACCGGCGGGCTGGCCGGATGGCATTACTGGCCCGACTGTCCGAAAAGGTACTTGGCGAACGGGCTGTCCGCGGGAATGATCAGGCGCGTATTGTTGCCAATCGTGGCCTTATACATCTCGAGCATGCTGTAGAACTCGTAGAAGGAGGCATCGCGGCCATAGGCGTCATTGAAGATCTTTGCCGCCGCGGCGTCGCCTTCGCCCTTCAGGTTCTCGGCTGTCTTGCGGGCCTCGGAAAGCAGGATGATGACCTGGCGATCCGTGTCAGAGCGGGCCTTGAGCGCTTCCTCGTCGCCCTCGGAGCGGTACTGCGCCGCAATGCGCTGGCGTTCCGAGTTCATCCGGTTGTAGACACTCTCGTAGTTCTCCTGCGGCAGTTCGGTGCGCTTGACGCGGATGTCGAAGATCTCGATGCCATAGGCGCTCATGCTGGCGCTGGTCTCCTTGGCCAGGTCGCTCTGCATCTTCTCAACCTCGGCCTTGTTGATGATCAGCGTATTTGAGTCGATCTTGCCGACCTTCTCGTTCATGCGCGAATAGAGGATGTCGTCCAGACGCTTCTCCGCTTCTGACACCCGGTTCATCGTGATCGCGAACAGAGCGGGATTGACGATGCGCCACTGGGCGTTGTTGTCGAAGATGAGCTTTTTCTTGTCGGAGGTGATGACCTGACGCGGCGACGTATCGTAGGTCAAGAGCATGTTGCTGTACTTGCTGACCTGGTCGATGAACGGCACGCGCAGGTGAATGCCGGTGCCGTAGACGACCTTGATGTCGCCGAGGCTGGCGTTGCCGGCCAGCGTTGTGCGGACGACATCGGCCTGCGCCGGCGTCTTCACGTTGACGGTGATGATCCGCCCGAAGCGCAGGACGACTGCCGACTCATCCTCGGCAACCTGGTATGTGGCCAGCGATCCGAGAATCAGGACCAGCAGGATGATGACAATGACAAGCCATGTGCGGTGTTTCATCTTCATGCGCCTCCCCTCACTTCTTCACCGTCGCAGCCGGTGTGGGCGACGGTGTCGGCTTGGGTGTCGGTGCCGGGGTTGGTGTCGGCGTCGGCGTCGGCACGGCGGCCTTCGCGCCGGACACCGCCGACGAGCTGTCCAGCCCGTTCAGGGGCAGGAACTTGAGCACATCACCCTTATCGCTCATGATGTAGACTTCCTGCACGCCAGGCAGGAAGCTGCGGATTGCCTCCAGCCACATGCGCGTGCGCGTGACCTGGGGATTGAGCGCATATTCCTTCTGGATCGCGCTGAAGCG
>CAYOHO010000034.1:0-1644 GCA_964403755.1 uncultured Oscillospiraceae bacterium | reverse complement strand
GCGTGCGCGTGACCTGGGGATTGAGCGCATATTCCTTCTGGATCGCGCTGAAGCGAGCGACGGCGCCGGTGGCATCATTGATGCGCTCCTGCTTGTAAGCCTCGGCCTGGTTCAGGATCTGCTGCGACTGGCCGCGCGCGACCGGCAGCTTCTGGTTCTCGTAAGTCTTGGCTTCGTTGATCTTGGCATTCTTGTCTTCCTTGGCCGAGGCAACCTCCAGGAAGGCAGCCTTCACCTGGTCCGGCGGCATGGCGTCCTGCAGCTGCACGGCTGTGACGGTAATGCCGAAGTCGTACTTGTCGCAGATGCTCTGCAGCAGTTCACGCACCTCGAACTGAATGCTCTCCTTCTTGTCGGTCAGGATGTCGTCCAGCGGATGGGCGGCGACGACCCGGCGGTAGGCAGCCTCCGTGACGGTGCGCAGGGTGCCGGTCTGGTCGTCGACGCTGAACAGGTACTTGTAGCTGTCGTTGATCTTGTACAGCACAGCCCAGTCGGCGATGACGAGGTTTTCATCCGAGGTCAGCATGCGCGACTCGGCCAGGGCTGCCTCATTGGAGATCGTATTATTGGACCGGTAGCCGAACTCCATGCGCCGGATGCCGGCGATGTCGACCTTGATGCTTTCCTCGACCAGAGGAAACTTGAAATTGAGTCCGGCGTTCTTTTCCGTGCGGATGTGCTTGCCGAAAAGCAGGATGACTGCCTCCTCGTTCGATCCGAGGAAGTAGAAGCCGGAGAAGGCGATGATGGCGGCGATGACCAGGATCGGGACGATGAGCAGGAAACGCGGCAGCTTCAGCTTCTTGCCGGTTTTACGGAACTGGCTTCCGAGGTTCTGCCAGTCTGGGCGGGGTACTTGACCATCCATGGAATTGACTTCCTTTCCAAATGCGAGCAGTGGTTTCAAATGTCTGGACAGGGGGCAGGTCTCGGTCCTCAGGACAAGCACTGAGGAGGGTGCCTGTTTCTTCATGCATCAGAAAATATGAAAACGCCTGACGCATGCGATCCATTATAGCAGAATCACTGCGCAAGCGTTGAATTTCTCAAAGGGCTTTCAATGCGCCGATGAGGCCTTGGTCTTTCCGTTCAGGGCTGGTCCTGCCGGGCAATCTTCTCGACCAGTTCGTTGAGATACAGCCAGCGTTCCATGGCCGCATCATATTCGGCATCGAGGCGCTCCTGTTCGCCGGCCAGCGCCTGCAGGCGCAGATAGTCGCTGGCAGCGGCGTCCAGATCCTGCTGCAGGGCGGCACGCCGGTTTTCCAGGTCAGCAATGCGCGCGTCGATGGTCTCGAGCTCGAGCTTTTCACTCATCTTCAGGCGCAATTTCGGCGAACGCTCGCTGCGGCCGGAAGGCTGGGCAGCCACAGCCGGACCGCCCGCCGCCGCCCGAGCCGCAGATTCCGCACCGCCCGCCGAGGCGATGGCCGCTGATGCCGGAGCCGCGGCGGCCTCCTCTTCGGCCTGCTGCACCTGCTCCTGATAGGCGGCAAAATTGCCTTCATACTGGCTGATCTGTCCGCCCGGCCCGAAGGCAAGGATGCGACCGGCGACGCGGTCGAGGAAATAGCGGTCGTGGGATACGACAATGACGGCGCCAGCGAAGCCATCCAGGTAGTCTTCGAGCACGGAAAGGGT
>CAYOHO010000033.1:0-10546 GCA_964403755.1 uncultured Oscillospiraceae bacterium | reverse complement strand
ATGGACCGCGCAGCCGGTCGCATCGGCCAGCTGGCCAAGGACCGGGGCGGCCGCCTTGTGCAGGTCGAGGGAGCCATAGGCTGCCAGGCCGAGCTGGAGCGCCGATGTACCGAGCAGGTATCGGCGGCTGACCGGGTGGATCCGGAGATAGCCGGCGGCAGTCAGTGTCGCCGTCATGCGCAGGGCGGTGCTCTTGCTCAGCACCAGGCGGCGGCTGATCTCCATCAGGGACAGAGGCTCGTTTGCCGGCCGGAACAGGTCAAGGATGCGCAGCGCCATCTGGACACTGTTGATGGTGTAATCGTTTCCGGATTTGACTTTATGGTCATTCTCCATACGGGGCACGCTCCTGACTGTCCAGCGCCATTGTCTGATGCAACGGCGGCCTGCAGCCAGCCCGATCATCGGGCGCCTGGCCGGCAGCCGCTGTCCGGCCCGGAAATGGACGCTGATACGCAGAATTATCATACGCATCAGCGGCTGCGAAATCAACAGTTCCGGCGGCTTTTCATCATTTGGTGAATTTCGCGCACGCTTGCCATGAAGCAGGCAAAAGCCGCTATAATGGTAGGGAAACCCCAGCCGGCCTGGCCGGCTGTTCCGGAAGGAGCGGATCCTACGAGACGAACGGAGAATCTCCGGAAGCCACGACGGCAGAAGCGGCTCCTATTCGTGATGATCCTCATCGCCGCGGGCGGTCTCATTGTCCTGGTTGCGATGGATCTCTTCCCCCTGATCCAGAGTCTCCTGCTGCATGCAGACAATGAGACGCTCATGGCCAGCAGCCTGCACCGGTCCAGCCTGCGCAGCTACCTGGCGATGATCACCCTGCAGGCGCTGCAGGTGCTGAGCATGTTCCTGCCGACTGTCCCCATTCAAGTGGCGGCCGGCATGGCGTTCGGCATCGAGCGCGGGCTGCTGGTCTGCCTGGCCGGTGATGCGCTGGGCAATACGATCATCTTTGTGCTGATGCGCCGTCTGCGCCGAATCTTCGGCGCCATCGACCCCTCCGAGAACAATGCCCAGTGCCTGCCCGAGCCAGGCACCGACCCATCCGGTCCGGCGGCTTGTCCGGCGGATGCGGTGCTTCCGGCAGCGCAAGGCGTAACGGCGGAATCCGTGCCTCCGGCAGCGCCGGGCGTGACGGCGGATCGGATGCCGGGAGGGGAAGCGGACCAGCCCGAGGCGGAAAAGCGGCGCCGGCGACGCGCATCCTGGAACTTCTCCTTCATCCTCAAATCGAAAAACCCGGCCTTGCTGGCCTTCCTGCTGTTCCTCATCCCCGGCGTGCCCAACGGCATCCTGCCCTATGTCTTCGCACGGACGAAGATCACCCTGCCGCGTTACCTCCTGAGCGTGGTAACTGCCATGACACCCAATATCCTCGTGAGCAGCGTTGTCGGCGACCTCCTGTCCGACGGCGATGTGCGCTCGGCCCTGATCATCGCCGGCGCCACCCTGGCCGTCACCCTGCTGGTTCTGCTCAGGCGCCGCCAGTTCACGGCTTTCCTGAACCGCTATGCCCACCATGGGGAAGGAACAGGCCGACAGGAAGGAGCAGGCCACGGATGATAACCCTCGATGAGATGGAGACCATGCTCGACGAGATTGCCGAAGCGCTGCCGCCCGAACTGTTCCAGGGGCTCAATGGCGGCATCGCGCTGCTGCCCGACCTGAAGCTGAATCCGCATGGCGTGGCCCGCGACCTCTGTATCCTGGGCGAATACCATCATGGCGGCCTGTTCGGCCGTCTGATCACCATCTACTATGGCTCGTTTGCTGCCGTCTTCGGCCATCTCCCGCCAGAGGCGCTGCGTCTCCAGCTCACGGCCACGCTCAAGCACGAGTTCCGCCACCATCTGGAATCACTGGCCGGCGAGCGCGGCCTTGAGATCGAGGACGAAGCCTACCTGGCCGCCTATCTGGCCCGTCACCGTCACTGAAGCAGCGTGTCTGCAGCAGTGCCGTGCCGCTGCACCACTGTATCAGTGCTTCGCCGCGCCGCCACGCTGCCGTGTGGACACGCCGGCGTCGGGGGTCAGTCCTGAAACCGTGTAAAAAGGACCGGCACCCGAGAGGTGCCGGTCCTTTGCATTCAGGCAGGGCATGCGTTCAGCTTGTGCGCGGATCGGTCAGCGGCTGCCTTACAGGCAGGCCTGCCAGCCGCCGTCGACGTAGACGGTGAAGCCGTTGACGTAGTCGGAAGCGGCGGAGGCGAGGTAGACCGCCGTGCCGATCAGATCGTCCGGGTCGCCCCAGCGGGCCAGCGGCACTTCGCTCTTGACCCAGGCGTCGAAGGTCGGGTCTTCAACGAGCGGACGGGTGAGGTCGGTCTTGAAGTAGCCGGGACCGATGGCGTTGGTGTTGATGTTGTACTTGCCCCATTCGGTTGCCATCGACTTGGTCAGCATGACCAGGCCGCCCTTGGCAGCGCAATAGTTGCCGATGTTCGGACGAGCCATGACGGAGTTCAGCGAGGCGATGTTGATGATCTTGCCCTTGCGGCGCTCGATCATGCGCTTGGCGACAGCCTGGCCGACAATGAACGCGCTGGTCAGGTTGACGTCGACGACCTTGCGGAAATCAGCCGCTGTCATCTGGTCGAGCGGTGCGCGGCGATGGATGCCGGCGTTGTTGACCAGGACATCGATGGGCCCGACTTCGGCTTCGATGGCCGCAATGCCCTTTTCGACTCCGGCTTCGTCCGACACGTCAAAGCAGTAGCCGGCGACATCGCCGCCCATTTCCCGCAGAGCCGGGAGCGCCTTGTCGAGCTCGGCCTGGTTGATGTCGTTGAGCACCACGCGGGCGCCCGCCTGGACATAGCCCTTCGCGAAGCTGAAGCCCAGTCCGCGTCCACCGCCTGTGATCAGGATGATCTTTCCGGTCAAGTCAAAAAGTCCGTTCATGTGTGCAATTCTCCTTCTGTTTTCTGAAATGATGCGGAAACCTGCCTGACAGCGGCATCCGGTTCCGTCGACGCCCTGTCGGCCGGCGGCCGGCGCATCTGCCGGGCCATCCATTCCATCATAGCATGATTTGACGGAAACCGTCGCATGAATCACACATCACCCGCCTGGCAAGACAGGCGAATCGATAGAAATGTTACAGAAAACGATAGTTTTGTTACACTTCGTTTCAGTCAACTGACTTGAAACCGTTTCGGTTCCGCCAGCGCCTGGCGACTCAGCCATCGAGGATCCAATCTCCGTCAGCCGATGCGGCAAGCGATCGGAAGACCCGCCAGCCCCGGCGGATCCAAATTCGATTCTGTTCGGAAAAGGTATTCACCTTTTGCGAAAAAATTGCTATAATGCATGAAACAAGGATACATACTGAAGTTTCCGTTCGGCACTTTGACAAGATTGTGCTTGCAATAGCATAAAAATCGATTTATGATATCCATGTTGCCCGGCGCAGCCCGTTCTGCAGCCGACCTTCTCAAGACAGCCGCGCGTTGACTGGCAAGGACGCCTGTCTACGTTACATTCTCTGGCAGCGGCTGGCCCCAAGTGCATTGCCCCATTCCTAAACGATCTTTAACGGCCAGGCTGATTTCACCCCGTCATGCATCACGGTTCGCAGAGGATGCTGTCCGCATCCCATGCAGATAATCAAAGGAGAAGGAATGCCCATGAAAAAGATCGTGACCATCCTCTGTCTGCTCATCGTTGCCGCCACGCTCTTCGGCTGCGGCACCGCCGCCACCACGACGGCTGCCACCACCAAGGCCGCCACGACGGCTGCCGCCACGACGGCCGCCACCACCGCGGCCGGCACCACCGCTGCCGCCACCACTGCGGGCAGCACCAAGACCGTCAAGATCGGTGTCTACGGCTCGATCACGGGCGTCAACTCCGAGTCCGGCCGCCAGGCCGTCCTCGCCGCTGAAGCCGCCCGCGACTACATCAACGGCAATGGCGGCATCAAGGCTCTTGGCGGCGCCAAGGTCGAGAACGTCATCATCGACTCCACCAGTGACGCCACCCAGGCCGCCCTCCCGCTCGAGCGCGCCCTGTCGGCCGGCGGCATCGCCGGTATCGCCGGCTCCAGCCAGTCCGCCATCATGCTGTCCTCGCTGCAGATCCTGCAGAAGTACAAGGTCTGCGCCGTGACCGGCTCGGCCGCCAACGGCACCATCACCCAGCAGGGCTGCGAGTTCGTCTGCCAGCCCGGCGCCATCGCCGCCACCTTCGCCCCGCAGCAGATGAAGTTCCTGGAATACCTGGCCGAAAAGCTGGGCAAGCCGGTCAAGGAACTGAAGACGGGCATCATCTACGAGAACTCCGCCTGGGGTGAAGACAACGCCAAGGCCAACCGCGCCGTCCTCGCCGCCGCCGGCATGACCATCGCCGTCGACGAGAACTACGCCGCCAACGCCCTGACCGATGCCAGCCCGATCGTCACCAAGCTCAAGAACGCCAAGGTCGACGTCATCTTCCCGAGCAGCTACGCCAATGACACCAAGCTGATCATGACCGCCATGAATGCCATGCAGTACAAGCCGATCATCATCGCCGGCGGTTCTGCCTTCACCTGGCCTTCGCTCCTCAAGGACCTCGGCAGCGACGTCAACGGCATCTGCTCTGCTGACGGCTGGGTCTGGGACTGCAAGACCACCCTCGCCAGCGCCGAGTTCACCAAGATCCGTGAAGCCTACGAAGCCAAGAACAAGGAATTCATCCCTGGCCAGGGTGGCCCGACCATCATCAGCTACCTGATGATCTGCGAAGCCATCGAGAACGCCAAGTCCGACGACTCCACCAAGGTCCGCGACGAGCTGAAGAAGCTGAATTCCACCAACAGCAAGTGGTTCGGCCTGCTCTACAACGGCAAGGGCGAGTTCGACAAGAACGGCTTCAACAAGAACGGCACCCCGATCATCCTGCAGTGGCAGGACAGCAAGCCCCGCTGCGTGTTCCCGCTCGACGCCGCGTCGTCGCCGCTGCTGAACCCGCTGACCAACAAGCCGTTCTGATATCCGACCCGGTCGACTGCCATCGATTCACTGTCTGATGCAAACGGCGAGGAACGGGATCTCAAACGTTCCTCGCCGTTTTTCCAAGGAGGACTTAACCCATGGAGCAAACCATCATCAATGGCTTGCTGATCGGCGGTGTCTATGCGCTCATTGCCGTAGGCCTGTCCATGATCCACGGGGTCATGAAGATCGTCAACTTCGCGCAGGGCGACTTCCTCGCCATCGGCATGTACAGCGCCTACTTCATGTACCTGCTGATGCCGAAGGGCGCGATGCCGTATTGGCTTCTGATTCCGGTCGCGATGGTCATGTACATCATCGGCTCTGTCGTGTTCCGCACAACCGTTTCGCGCGTCATCGGCAAGGGCGACAGCAACTACATCCTGCTCACCCTCGGCCTGTCGTACCTGTTCCAGAATGTCCTGCAGCTGCTCTTCGGGCCGAACTTCCTCAGCCTGGACGTCCCCAAGACCCTGAAATACGGCTCAATCGCCATCGGCAGCAGCATGATCCTGATGACGCCGCGCCTGATCGCCTTTGGCGGCGCCCTGGTCTTCGTCTTCCTGGTCAGCTGGTTCCTCAGCAGCACGGACCTCGGCCGCGCCATGCGCGCCACCTCCGAGGACCGCACCGTTGCCGCCATGCTGGGTGTCAAGACCCGTTCGGTCTATACGATCGCCTTCGCGCTCGGCACCGTGTTTGCCGGCATTGCTGGCCTTCTGCTCACACCGATGTTCCTGCTTTCGCCGCAGGTTGGCACAACCTTCTCGACGATCGCCATGAGCGCGATCGTGCTCGGCGGCCTGGGCAACCTGAAGGGCGCCATGGTCGGCGGCCTGATCATCGGCCTCGTCGAGTCGTTCACCACCAACTATGCCACGCTTGACCTGACGCCAGTCGCCATCAACGGCGTGCTGATGCTCGTGCTGGTCCTCAGACCGTACGGCCTGTTCGGAAGGAGCGCCAGAAAAGCATGAAGAAGAACCTGACGCTCCTGCAAACCCTCCGGAAGAGCTGGATTGCCATCATCTTTGTCCTGGTCTGCCTGGTTGTTCCCGCGCTCGTCAAGAACGACTACATCATCCGAATCATGATCGAGGTCTTCTTCTTCGGCGCACTCGGCACAGCCTGGAACATCCTCGGCGGCTTCGGCCGCCAGACCTCCTGGGCCTCGGCCTCCTTCTTCGCGGTCGGCGCCTACACCGGCATGCTGATGTTCCTCAAGCTCAACGGGGTCCTGCCCTGGATCAGCATCTTCGTCGGCATGGCCCTCTCGGTGGTCATGGCGATTGTCATCGGCCTGCCCTGCTTCCGCATGCGCGGCGTCTACTTTGCGATTGCCACGATCGCCAGCGCCGCCATCGTCCGTCAGTTGCTGCTCTATTTCAAGGCCTTCACCGGCGGTTCGCTCGGCCTGTCCTTCAAGATCCGCACCGGCAACAACCTGGCGACCCTTTCCTTCGAATCGGAGCGCGCCTACTACTATGTGGCCTTCATCTGGATGCTGATCTCGGTCATCATCACGATCCTGATCAACCGGTTCAAGCTCGGCTACTACCTGAAGGCAATTCGCGAGGATGAGGACGCCGCCGAGTCGCTCGGCATTCGCGGCGGCCGCATGAAGCTGACGGCCTTCATCATCAGCGCCATGATGCTCTCCGCGACCGGCACTCTGTACGCCTTCCGTGTCGGATTCATCGACCCGAACCTGGTCGCCTCGCATGACATGTCGATCCGCATCGGCATCACCGCCATCCTCGGCGGCATGGGCACCATCTGGGGCCCGGTCATGGGCGCGTTCCTGGCCATCCCGCTGCTCGAGATCTCCAACTACTACCTCAGCGGCCTGGGCAAGGGCGGCGCCGGCTTCGCGCTTTACGGCCTGCTCATCGTGCTCGTCGTCCTCTTCCGGCCCAACGGCATCATTTCGTTCTTCACGGAATGGCAGGCCCGCCGGGCGCACCGTCAGAAGGCGCTGCAGCAGAAGTCCGCCGGAAAGGAGCGCGCATGAGCAACCTACTGGAAATCCGGGACCTCGACAAGTCGTTCGGCGGCATCCATGCGATCAACCACCTGAACTTCGACGTGCGCGAAGGAGAGATCCTCGGCCTGATCGGGCCGAACGGCTCCGGCAAGTCGACCTGCGTCAACCTGATCACAGGCGTCTACATCCAGGACAGCGGTGAGATCGTCTACCAGGGGAAGCATCACCTGAAGAAGCAGACGGTGCCGGACCGGGCCTTCCTGGGCCTGGGCCGCACGTTCCAGTCGCCCAAGCCGTTCTCCAACCTGACGGTGTTCGACAGCATCTACACCGTGTCGATGCTGCACTGCCGGCTCATGAAGGACGCGGCGAAGCGCGCCGAGGACATCCTCGCGCTGGTGGGCTTCTCGGACCTCGCGGACACGCTCTGCAGCAAGCTGCCGATCGAGAAGCGCAAGTGGCTCGACATGGCCCGCGTGCTGGCGATCGAGCCAAAGCTGCTGATGCTGGACGAATGCCTGGCCGGCCTGACACCGGCCGAGATGCAGGACTCGATCGCGCTGGTCAAGAAGATCAACGCAACTGGCGTGACCATCCTGTTCATCGAGCACGTCATGGCGGCGGTGACGCAGCTGTGCACGCGTGTCGTGGTGCTCAACGAGGGCAAGCTCCTGTCGGAAGGCGACCCGGCGGTCGTCATGAAGGAGGAGGCCGTGATCAAGGCCTATCTCGGGGAGGACTACAAGCATGCTGGAAATTAAGGATCTGTGCACCGGGTACGACGACCTGCGTGTGCTGTTCAACGTCAATCTGGATGTCAAGGAAGGCGAAGTCGTGGCGCTGGTCGGCTCGAACGGCGCCGGCAAGACGACGCTCCTGCGGGTCATCTCGGGCGCAATCCCGGTGACGGCCGGCTCGGTGACCTGGTTCGGCCAGGACCTGCTGAAGATGCCCGACCATGCGCGGGCCGACCTGGGCATCGCCCACATCCCGCAGGGCCGCGGCATCCTGAGCACCATGAGCATCCGCGACAACCTGATCATGGGCGGCTATGCCAAGCGGACCCGGGCGAAGCGCGAAGCGCTGATCGAGAAGGTCTTCGAGGCCTTCCCGATTCTCAAGGAGCGCCAGAACCTGCTCGCCGGCTCGCTTTCCGGCGGCCAGCAGCAGATGCTGGCGATCGGGCGTGCGATGGTGATGGAGCCCAAGCTCCTGATCCTCGACGAGCCGTCGCTCGGCCTGGCCCCGATCATCGTCGACGAGATGTTCCAGATCCTCAAGGAACTGAAGAAGCAGGGCACCTCGATGCTGATCATCGAGCAGAACCTGATGAAGGCGCTGGGCGTCGCTGACCGTGGCTACGTCATGGAGACCGGGCATATGGTGCTCGAAGGCTCCAGCCAGGAGCTCCTCCAGGATCCGCAGGTGCTCAGAGCCTACCTGGGTGTTGCGTAAATTATGCCGCTCAGTCGCTCAGACAAGTCCTCGAAAGGGCCCCTATTATGGGGCCCTTTCTGCGGAACCAGCTTTGTGAGCGGCATGAATTTACGCAAAATGCCAGGACCGGGCCGACGGAGGTGTATACCGATAAATGGCAGATTTGAAAAAGTGCAGCACTTTTATAAGATGAAATAGCATGTAATACGCAAGCGATAATTTCTACAAAATGGGATCGAAGGCGAAAGGCCTGCGGAACCGAGGAGGTTCCGCAGGCCTTTCTTCAGATACCTGCCTTTCCGCATCCGGGATTTCCGGAAGCGGCCCGCGCGGCGGGTTTGCCCCGGTTGGCCGTCAGACGGTCCAACCGGAAGCACGATGCGGCAGTCACGGCACCGTTCTATCGCCTTCCGGCAGCGGCTGCTGCCGGACCTGATAGCGGAGGTACTTCTGCACCACGTTGAAGCTGGCGGCCTGGCTGACCTCCTGGCTGTGGCCGCAGGCGGTGCAGACGATCAGGCTGTCACGCAGCCGGTTGGACCGTCGCCGGCTCTGGCAGGCCGGGCAGGTCTGGAACAGTTGGTTGGGGCTGACCGCAACCGGACGCGGCAGGCCAGCGAGCGTCAGCTGGCGCTCGAGGAGGCGGACCAGTGTCTGCCAGGCCTGCCGGCTGAAAGCCGGGGCGAACGGTTCGCCATCCGGTCCGTCCGGACTCGTGCGATAGAGGCCGTCACGGTGGCGGGAAAGGTCGGTCAGAACGACCTGAGCGGCTGTCTGGCGGGCTAGCTGGCAGACAGCCGCGGCCACGGCCTGTGGATTGCCGTCAAACCGGCCCCGGGCCAAGGCCTGGCCATCGGCACGGCAGAGCGAGTAGGCTGCAGCTGCCTCATGGCTGCGGGCCAGGCCGAGCAGGTGCAGTGCCTGACGCGCTTCCGGCTGCCGCAGACTGACCTGGACATGGAGGTCGAAGGCATCGCCCTTGCGGCAGAGCCGGGCGGTCCGGATCATCTGCGGCTGCTGCCAGGCCTGGAGCAGAAGGGCGTGCTGTCGGCTGCCCATGTCCAGCGGAACGACGATGAAACGGTCGCCCGGTGTTGGTGGAGCCAGCGGCGGATGGCCGTCGGTCAGGTGATAGAGTCCCGCCGCCATAACTGCCCCCTTGGCCGTTACTGCCCCTTTGGACGGCGCCGCCGCGCCGGCCTCGCTGTCCGCGGCCGCGGCGATATCTGCCCCGGACCAGATCCGGGCGGCCCGGCGGTTCATCAGGTACAGCTTGACAAAGAAGCGGCCGGTATCGGGCTGGTAGAGAAGACAGAAGTCACGCGTGGCCGCATGGCGGCCGAAATAGATCGACTTGCAGCGGCCGACCGTCGCCAGCGTCCGTTCCAGACGAAGGTGCAGCCGGCGGCGCGACAGGGTGCCCTGGTCGAAGCCGGCAATCGCTTCGCCGGCCAGCTGCGCCCAGGCGTCGGACGTGCGCCGGATCACCGGCAGCGACGCTGGCTGGCCGTTGCGGACGTGGGCCAGGTAGTTGAGGAGCAGCATGGCCAGGTCCATCCGCAGTCCGTCGGCGAGCGGTTCGAGCCCCAGCGGCTTGAGACCATGCAGATCCGCCGGAGTCATCAGACGCGAGAGAACTGTCAGGGAGGGGCAGCTGCCGGCTGCGGCCAGCTGCTCGACATCTGGCCGAACCCGGTCGAGCACCTGCTGGATACCGGCGGCGTAGCGCTCGAAGCAGCCCAGCAGCAGCAACTGCTTGCGCCGGCTGGGACGGTGCAGGCGGAGGATCACGGTGCTGATGACGGTATCAGGCATATTCGATGCGGACCTGCTTGCCGCGCTCCCGCAGCAGCTTGGCGATCTCGTCGACCACGTGCAGCTTCAGGGAAAGGTCGAGCGAGAGATCAGGATTCTGATGTGCCGGATTGAGCGCCCGCCCGACCAGGAAGCGGACATCGGTCGACTGCTCCAGCAGAAGGCTGGCCAGGCGGGAAGCACCGTCGGGCTTTGCCAGGCCGAGAACATTCTGCATGTCGCTGCTGCGGATATACTCCCGCATCAGTTCAAGGGTTCGCGTCAGCGTGATGATGCCCTCCGTGACCAGGTCAATGTTTCAACGTTTATGGCAGGGGACAGCATTTTTT
>CAYOHO010000032.1:0-10620 GCA_964403755.1 uncultured Oscillospiraceae bacterium | reverse complement strand
GCGCCTGCGTGATCCGGGCATCGGGCCAGCGGCGGTTCGGGCGGATCATGGGCTGGTAGGGCCGGTACTTCTCAAAGTTCTTCATCGGGATAAGCCTCCTTTTCGGGAATAAAAAAACGCCTTTCGTCTTCTTACAAAGACGAAAGGCGATCAAGACGCTTCCGCGGTACCACTTTGTTTCGCACCGGTTCAGGGTGCGCTCTCTGCAGACACAGGCAGCCATGCTGCCGATGTCCTGCCGCGATAACGGGCGGATCCCGACACCGCCTACTGGATTTTCAGCGGGTCCACTCCGGGGCGAGTTCGGCGAGAATCCTCAGACTGCCTTGCACCGGCCGGCAGCTCTCTGACATCGGATGTCCGCTTACTGTTCCCCTTCAACGTGACGGTATTCGGTTGTTGACGGTGCAAGTGGCTTGCTGTGAATATAGCACTTCATTCCCGTGGCCGTCAAGTTTCCCTCCGGCACCGGGTTTCCTTCCGCAGGAAAGCGGCGCTTTCCTGATCGTTTTCTGCCCTGCCGCCAGTCCAGTGAAGCCGTTCAACAGATCCGACGGTTGGCCGATTACGTGGTTCCGCGGACGACGAGTTCCGGCTCGACGAGAATCTTCTGGGCTGCGTGGGTCGGCCAGACCTCCATCTCGGTCAGCAACGCCTCGAAAGCCTGGCGGCCAAGCTTGTCGCGCGGCTGCGAGATCGTGCTCAGTCGGACCTGGGGCAGCGAGGCATAGGAGATATCGTCAAAGCCGATGATGCCGAAATCGCGCGGCACGTTGAGGCCATGGTCGCGGGCATACTGGAGCACGCCGAGGGCAATGATGTCGTTGCCGCAGAACACGGCATCCGGCGGGTCCTTGAGCCGGAACATCGAGCCGATCCGCTGGTAGCCGGACTCGAGGCTGAAGCCGCCATTGTTGATCAGCTCCTCGCGGACCTCGAGCCCGCCCTCGATCAGGGTGCGCTTGTAGGCGTCCATGCGGATCTGGTTTGACTGGCTGGTCAGCTTGCCGCCGAGGTAGGCGATGCGCTTGTAGCCGCGTTCGATCAGGTGGCGGACCGCCAGCTTGCCGCCGGCTTCGTGGTCGACCTCGACATAGCTGATGTTGTCGGGCTGGGCGTGCCAGAACAGGACGATCGGCACGTTGATCTCGGCCAGGCGTTCCGGGGAAAGCTCGCCGACCGGCTTGCAGATGATGCCGTCGACCCGCTGCTCCTGCATGATGCGCAGCTTCTCGGCCTCCTTGGTGACATCCCAGCCCGTGTTGCAGACGACGACTGTGTAGCCGGCCTCTTCGGCGGCGGCATTGACCGACATGGTGATGTCGGCGAAGAACGGGTTTGAGACATCGGGCACAATCAGGGCAACCGTTTCCGATTTGCGCTTGACCAGGCTGCGCGCAATGGCGTTGGGCTGGTAGCCCAGCTCCTTGGCCAGCTCAAGCACGCGGCTGCGCGTCTCCGGACTGACGTCGGCGCGGCTGTTCAGCGCCCGGGATACGGTTGCATATGAGACTCCGGCACGTTCGGCGATGTCCTTGATCGTGATCATGTCTGACCTCCCTGTGCTGCCTTGTCGAGCAGGAATTCGGCGATGTCGTCAAACACGGCCTGCCGGCCCTGCCCCTGGTGCGGTTCGTGACGCACCCCTTCATATATAATCATTTGAACGTCCGGATGTCCAGTCTCGACCAGCAGGCGGCGCAGGGCGGCTGGCGCCTTGCCGTAGCGTCCGACCGGATCCTCCTGTCCGGCGACGATCAGGAAGGCAAGGCCGGCTGGTACGCGCCGGGCCCATTTGGCTCCTTTCACCGAGATCAGCAGGTCGGTCAGGTCACGGAAGCCGGCGCTGGTGAAGCAGAAGCCGCACAGCGGATCCGTGTCATAGGCCTGGACGACAGCCGGATCGGCCGAGAGCCAGTCGTTCGGCGATACACGGTTCGGGATGCGGTCGTACATGCCCTGGTTCATCACTGACAGAAGCATGGGGTCGTGGTTGAGCGGGCCATGGAGCAGGATGGAAAGGCGGGTCAGCAGCCAGCCGCCCGGCAGCGACTCTTCCCGGCCGATCGGGCCGCTGAGGACGGCGCCGGCAATCCGGCTGCCGTACTCGGCCGCGTAGGCGCGGGCCAGGGCGGAGCCCATGCTGTGGCCGTACAGGAAGACAGGCAGGCCGGGCAGACGGGCGACAGCCTCGGTGGTGATGGCAGCCTGGTCAGCCAGAAGGGCACGCCAGCCGTCCTTTTCGGCGAAGAAGCCGAGCTGGCTGTCATCTTGCACTGAAAGTCCGTGACCGGCCAGGTCCATGCAGACAACAGCGATGCCCCGCGCAGCGAGATCGCGCGCGAAGGCATCGTAGCGTCCCATGTGCTCGGCCAGGCCATGGATGACCTGAAGGATGAGCTTCGGCGGTTCAGCCGGAAGATAGGTCCGGCACTGCACCAGACCCATACCGGTCGCCGAGGGCAGGCTCCAATCCTGGACGGTGAGGCCGGAACTGCTTGCCGCCGCCATCGCTGCGTTACTTCTTCTGGATATAGCCGAGGTGGACCAGCAGCTCGGCGGTCAGGATCGCGCCGCCGGCAGCGCCGCGGATCGTGTTGTGCGACAGGCAGGTGAACTTGTAGTCGAAGAGCGGGTCTTCACGCAGACGGCCGATGGTCACGGCCATGCCGTTGCCGGCCATGGCATCGAGGCTCGGCTGCGGCCGGTTGTCTTCCGGCAGATACTGCAGGAACGGCTGCGGCGCCGAAGGCAGGCCCACCTGCTGCGGGATGCCGGTATAGGCGGCCCAGCGGGCGAGAATCTCGTCCTTCGAGGGCTTGCTGCGGAACTTGACCGAAACGGCAGCGGTGTGGCCTTCCTGGACCGAGACGCGGTAGCACTGGGCCGAGATCACCGGGCTGGCGGCGAGCTCGATGGTGCCGCCGGCCAGCGTGCCCCAGATCTTGCGCGGTTCCTGCTCGCTCTTCTCTTCCTCACCGCCGATGTACGGGATGAGGTTGTGGACCATCTCCGGCCAGGTGTCGAAGGTCTTGCCGGCGCCGGAAATCGCCTGGTAGGTGCAGACGCTGATTGCCTCCGGTCCGAAGTCGAGCAGCGGCGTCAGGGCCGGGACGTAGCTCTGGATCGAGCAGTTCGGCTTGGCGGTGATGAAGCCACGGCTGGTGCCAAGACGCTTGCGCTGGACGTCGATCAGGGCGGCGTGGCCCGGGTTGATCTCCGGGATGATCACCGGGACATCGGCGGTCCAGCGATGGGCGGAGTTGTTGGAGACAACCGGTGTCTCGAGCCGGGCGATCCGTTCCTCAAGGGCGCGGATCTCGTCCTTCTTCATGTCGACGGCGCAGAAGACGAAATCGACTTCCTCGCAAATCGACTCGATGTCCTCGGTCGAGCGCACGACGAGGCTGCGGCATTCCTGCGGGATCATCAGGGGCAGCTTCCAGCGGCCCTTCACGGCCTCCTCGTAAGTCTTGCCGGCGGAGTTCGGCGAGGCGGCGATGACCGTCACCTTGAAAGTCGGATGACCCTCGAGCAGGGTCAGGAAACGCTGTCCGACATAGCCGGTACCACCAATGACTGCGACACGGAACTGCTGCATCTGTTTAATCACCTTTCTTCAGGTCCGCCCGCTACCGATAGTCCGTATGGGGCGGACATTTGTACTTGCCTCGAGAATTCTATCATACGATGGGTCTCAATGCAAGTCAGCCGGCGTGTCCATGCAGAACCCGCCGCAGCCGCGCGTCGCAGGCTGGGGCAGAAGCGCGGCGGACTGGCGCACGGCGTCTATATTATACCTGTTTGTTCGGGTAAAATGAAGTCGAGACGCCTGGAGGATCACCATGAACAACTGCACCGAAAATGACGGAACAGACAGCACCCTGTACGGCTCAGCTGCCGGCGGCCAAGACCGCGCCGCATCCGGCGTTCCCAACAGCGGAGCGGACGGCGGATCGGTCAGCGCCGCATCCGGCGCCGCATCTAGCACCCCGGCCGGCACCCCGGCCAGCACCCCGGCCAGCGCTCCGGATAACGCCTTTCCCCTGCTCGACCGTTTCCTCGGCTATTTCCAGGCCGTGCGCGAGCGTTCGCCGCTCACCATCCGGGAATACCGCTACGACCTGTGCCTGTTTTTCCGCTGGCTGGTCCTGCGCCGGAAACGGGTGGCCGCCGGCACGCCGCTGGAGGCGGTCCCCGTCGCCGGCGTCGACATCGAGCTGATCCGCTCGGTGACCCTGACCGACCTCTACGACTACATGACCTGGCTGAGCCGGGAGCGCGGCCTGCAGCCGCCGACCCGCGCCCGCAAGGTCTCGTCGCTGCGCTCGTTCTACCATTTCCTCCAGACCAAGGACCAGCTGCTCAAGGAGAACGTGGTGGACGCGCTCGAGCTGCCGAAGCAGGTGCGCCGGCTGCCCCGCTACCTCAATGTCGAGGAGAGCCGACAGCTGCTGGGGGCGGCTGCCGCCGCCAACTACGCGTTTGCCGAGCGCGACTACTGCATCCTGACCTTCTTCCTCAACTGCGGCATCCGTCTCTCCGAGCTCTGCGGCATCAACCTGCGCAGCATCCGCAACGAGAAGATGACCGTGCTCGGCAAGGGCCGCAAGGAGCGCACGATCTACCTCAACGGCGCCTGCATCAATGCGCTTGAAGCCTACCTGGCCGTGCGCCCGCGCACGGCGAAGACCGACCCGGAGGCGCTCTTCATCAGCCGGCTCGGCCGGCGCATCAGCCCCAAGACCGTGCAGTACCTGATCAAGACCTATATCCGCCAGGCCGGTCTCGATCCCCAGCGCTACTCCACCCACAAGCTGCGCCATACGGCAGCCACGCTGATGTACCAGCACGGACAGGTCGACATCCGCGCCCTGCAGCAGATCCTCGGGCATGTCAGCATTGCGACGACGGAAATCTACACGCATGTCGATGACCGGCGCCTGCACCAGGCGGTGGAAAGCAACCCCCTGGCAGCCGAACGCCCGCCCAAGGGCCATGCGGCCGGGCGCCGGGCGGCATCGCAGACAGAAGCCTCGGCAGCGACAGCAGCAGAAGCCCCTGCGGTGGCAGCAGAAACCCCTTCGGTGGCAGCAGCGGATGGCCTGAAAGACTGAATGCGCCTGAGAAACGATCGCCCGGGCAAACAGACAGCCTAGTCGTCCCGCAGCAGGAAGTCGGGTGTATAGTGGCTATGTGCCGATGAACGGTCCTGGCCGAGGATACGGGTGAAGCCACGGCTGAGGGCATGGTCCAGCACCTTTTCGTACTCATATGTGGTCAGGCGGCGGCTGAGGCTGCGCGCAAGCTCAGGCGGCAGTGTCCACCAGCGGTCGCGACCGGCCGCGGAGGCCTCCCCGCCTTCCTTTACGGCGGAGCGCTCCGGCCAGGTCTCCTGCTGCTGCGGCGGCACATACTGGCTCATGATCGAGAGCGGCGTGTCGAGCGGCACGAGCTCCGCCAGGGCATCGATGACCTGGCAGGAGTCGCGCCACTGGCCTGGCAGCACCAGGTGGCGCACGGCCGTGCCGCGCTGCAGCAGGCCCTTTTCGTCAAAGACAGCCTGCGGCTGCTGGCGGACCATCTCCGCGATCGCCTTTTTCGCCACCTCAAAGTAGTCGGCCGCCCCGGCAATCTGCCGTGCCAGGCCGGCATCGGCAAACTTCAGGTCCGGCAGGTAGATATCGACCAGTCCCTCCAGGGTCCGCAGGCCATCGACGGTCTCGTAGGCGCTGCTGTTCCAGAGGATCGGCGGCATGGCCGCCGGCAAGCGCCCGGCCGCCCGTTCGTCCGGCGCTGGCGTCCGCACGGCCGTCTCCGCCGCGGGAATAGCCGGCATGGTCGGCTCCGCCGCCGGATCCGGCTGGCGCAGCGCCGTGAGCAGGGCCGGCATGCTGGCGATGTAGTGCGAGCCGGTGACGAGGTTGATGTTGGCGACGCCGCTGGCGGCAAGCCGGCGGATCGCCTCGGCCAGCTCGGCGAGCGACAGGTCGCGGCCGGCCAGCTGGCGGCTGATGCGGTCGTTCTGGCAGAAGACGCAGTGCAGGGCGCAGCCGCTGAAGAACACAGCGCCCGAGCCGGTTTCGCCGCTGATGTAGGGTTCCTCGAAACGGTGGATCATGATCCGGGCGACGCGGAACCGGCCGGCAGGCGCAGAGACGCCGCAGAGTCCGGGACTCTGCGGCGTCCGTTCCGCCCGGCAGCGGCGCGGGCAGTCGAGGCAGGCGCCGGCCGGCTGGGCTGGCCGGGTTGTGCCGTCGGGAGCGGTCAGGGGCGTCCGGTTCTCGTGGGAGCGGATGCCGGGCGTGGTGTTCTCAGGGTTCATGGCTCTCCAGGTGCCGGGCGGCAGGTTCTCAGACGATGTTGTCGAAGAAGGCCTTGTACGCCAGGTAGGTGTAGTAGATGTCGATCTTGCTTGTGATCTCGAACGGCGAGTGCATCGAGAGCACAGGAACGCCGCAGTCGATGACCTCGATGCCGAGGTTGGCCAGGTACTTGGCGATCGTGCCGCCGCCGCCCTGGTCAACCTTGCCCATCTCGCCAGTCTGCCAGGCGATGTTGCTCTTCTCGAAGGCACGCACGACTTCTGCGAAGAACTCGCTGCTGGCGTCACTGGTGCCGTTCTTGCCGCGCGAGCCGACGTACTTGGCCAGGCAGATGCCCTTGCCCAGGTAGCTGTTGTTCTTCGGGTCGGAAACCGACGAGAAGGTGGGGTCATAGCCGTTGGTGACATCGGCCGAGAGCATCTTGCTGTTTTCGAGCATGATCTGGCGGTCGAGCGGGTTGCGGCCGGCGCCGGACTTGACCAGAAGCTCGTGCAGGAAATGCTCGTACTGGCGGGACTGGGCGCCGGTGTTGCCGTCGCTCCCGACCTCCTCCTTGTCGAAAAGGATGCAGACGGCGGTCCGCTGCGGCGCTTCCTGGTCGCAGATCGCGGCCAGGGCCGTGAAGGCGCAGACGCGGTCGTCCTGGGCGTAGGCGCCGACGAAGCTGGCGTCGAGGCCGACATCGCGCGCCGGGTAGGCCGGGACGAGCTCGAGTTCGGCGGTCATGAGATCCTTCTCGGTGATGCCGTAGCGCTCGTTGAGCAGCTGGAGGATGGCCAGCTTGAAGCGGCCGCTGGTCTCGGGGTCGGGGTACGGCAGGCTGCCGACCAGGACGTTGAGCTCCTCGGCCTTGATGACGTCGGAAGCCTTGCGGCCCATCTGCTCCTGGCCGAGGTGCGGCAGCAGGTCGGTGATGGTCAGGACCGGCTCGTCGGCAGCCTCGCCGAAGGTTACCGTGACCTGCGAACCGTCGGCAAGCACGACCACGCCGTGCAGCGCGAGCGGGATGGCAGCCCACTGGTACTTCTTGATGCCGCCGTAGTAGTGCGTCTTGAGGAAGACCATGTCGCTGTCTTCATAGAGCGGAATTGGCTTGAGGTCGATCCGGGGCGCATCGATGTGGGCGCCGATCAGGCTCATGCCGTCGGTCAGCGGCCGGCTGCCGATGACGGCGATGGCCATGCCCTTGCCGCGGATGCTTCGGTAGACCTTGTCGCCCGGCTTGACGGACTCGAGCTTGGCAATGTCGGCAAAGCCGAGGCTTTCGACCGACTCGATGGCCGTGAGGACCGCCTCGCGCTCCGTCTTGGCAAGATCGAGGAATTTCTTGTATTCCTGGGCAAAGTCAAAGGCGAACGTGCGGTCATCTTCGCTGCAGATGTCCCAGATGTTCTTGAATTCGAATGATAGGCGCTTTTTCAGGGCCTTCGCCTTTTCTGTCGCGGCGTTCTCGGCCTTGTCAGCTTTCTTTTCCGGACCGGCATGCTTTTCTGTCGCCATGTTTCCTCCTGATGCGTGCTGGCGGGCTTCTCGCGCGTCTTCGTCGAATGGTGGCGCGCGGCCGGGGCCAGTAGACGATTTTCACCCCATTATATCAAATAGCGGGCGACAATGCCCGCCAACCTGCGCTATAATGGCGTCACACGCGCCATCAGGCCGGCTGCGAGGCCGGCCATGCCGGGCCGCTGCCGGGCCGCTGCCGAGCCGATGCCGAGCCGCAGCCCGCCGGGCCAGGTCCGCTGCCAGATTGCTGCCGGGCTACGCTGCCAGGTCCGCAGCCGGAGTGCTGTCGGGCTTCGCTGCCCGCACCCGCTGCCAGGGCGCCGCCAGGTAAAGGAAGGAAACCATTCCATGGAACAGACCGCCCGCCGGCTGATCGATACGCACACGCACCATTCGCCCTTTTCCCACGATGCCCGCCAGGACCTGGCGACGCTGCTGGAGTCGGCTGCGGCCAATGGCCTGGCCGGCGTGATGCTGAGCGACCATTATGATGCCGATGTCGCTTCGCGCCCGAACGAGGAGCCTGACCTCTTTGACCTGGACGCTGCCCGCCGCGAATGGCAGGAGGTCGCCCTGGAGAGCGGCCGTCGCATGGGCCTCGATGTCCGTCTGGGCATCGAGATCGGCTGGCAGCCGCAGCTGACCGGCCTGTGCCGCGAACTGGCCGCACCCGGCCGTTTTGACGGCGTGATCGTGTCGATCCACACCGTCAATGGGATCGATCCGTTCTTCGAGCCGGGATTCTATGACTGCGGCAAGGTTGCCGCCTATACGGCCTACGTCGACGAGCTGACGGAAGCGGTCGCCGCCGTGCCCGGCCCGGCGATTGCCGGCCATTATGACTACATCGTACGCTATGCGCCCTTTGCCGATCCGGAAATGCATTACCGCGAGATGCCCGACGTCTTCGATCGTCTGTTCCGGGCGCTCGTGGCCCATGGAAAGTGCCTTGAGATCAACGTCCGTTCCCTCTACCGGCGGTCGCGCAAGCTGGATGACCCGGAGGCGGAGCGCCGTTCGCTGGCCCTCTTCCCGCCCGATCCGCTGCAGCTCGAACCGCGCTTCCAGGTGCCCGGCTTCCGCTTCCCGGACCCGCTGCTGATTCGCCGCTATCTTGAACTGGGCGGCCGCATGGTCTCGCTTGCCTCTGATGCCCATGGCGCCGGCGAATCCGGCAAATGGTTCTCCGTCACGGCTGAATACCTGGCTGCCTGCGGACTCACGGAACTGACCCATTTCGAACAGGGACGCCCGGTTCTCACGCCCATCGGCTGCTGAAGCCCGGCCCGCCTCAGGATTTCCCGGGGACGGCGGCGATCACGCCGCCGAACACAATCATGCCATCTTCATAAAACACGGCCGACTGTCCCGGCGCCGGGGCATGCACGGGCGTTTCAAGCTCAACCCGGCAGCGGCCGTCGGCCAGCGGGATGACTCGCCCGGGCACGGAGGCTGGCGTGTTGCGGATGCGGCAGTCCAGACGCAGGCCGGGATCGGCTTCGGCGAGGCCGGAAAAGGCCAGGTCCTCGATCTCGAATGCCAGGCAGGCGGCGTCTTCACGCTGCCCGACCCGCAGTGCCGCCCGCTCCGGATCGCTGCCCAAGACGTAGAGACGGTCGATGCTGCGCGTTTCGAAGCCGCGCCGCTGGCCGGGCGTGAAGTGGATCAGCCCGGGGTGGCGGCCGATTTCGCGGCCGCTGGCATCAATCACCGGCCCCGGGCGGGCGAGCCGGTCATAGGCTTTCTGCCATTCGGGGTGCGTGACGGCATACTGGCGCAGGAAGTCGACATAGTCGGTCTGGATGAAGCAGATGTCCTGGCTGTCCGGCTGGTCGGCCGACAGGCGGCTGGCCGCCGTCTGCAGGCCGGCGGTTCGTGCGAGCTCGCGGACCTGGGGCTTCGTGGCTCC
The DNA here is from genome assembly GCA_964403755.1 of uncultured Oscillospiraceae bacterium. GTDB lineage: Bacteria > Bacillota > Clostridia > Saccharofermentanales > UBA5734 > JAXGXQ01. Next base: position 882 of record CAYOHO010000032.1, on the reverse strand, counting down.
GGCCAGTGGCAGCAGGAGTCGGGCCAGCTGTGCCTGCTCCAGCCGGTAGAGGAAATAGCTCTGGTCCTTCTGGCCGGCCGGACTCCGGGCGAGCGTCAGGCGGCCGCTGCGCGGATGGCGGACGACACGGACGTAGTGCCCGGTCGCCATCCAGCGGGCGCCGAGCTCGTCAGCCATGGCCAGCACCAGCCGGAACTTGAGCGACGGATTGCATTCCAGGCAGGGATTGGGCGTGCGGCCGCCCAGATAGGCGCGGACGAAAGGCTCGATCACCGCCTCGGCGAACCGGTCGCGCCGGTCGAGCACGTGGTGCGGGATGCCGAGCTGGGCGCAGACGGCGGCGGCATCGGCAACGGCCTGGTCCGCATGCTCGTGCAGACGCAGCGTGACGCCGTCAACCGCATAGCCTTCGCGCAGGAGCAGCCAGGCCGCCACGCTGCTGTCCACGCCGCCTGACATGGCAACAACCACCCGCTTCGGGTCGAAACGGGTGGCTGCTTCAGATTCGAGGGTTCCGGCTGCCAGTTCCACGGGATCAATCAGGCTATCACTGGCTGCCGGTGTGATGGATGTGATGTCAGGATGTCCGGCGGTGAGGTCGATCACTCGTGGCCGCCGCCGTGCTCATCCTCTTCCAGCATGTCGAAGAGATGGCGGTTCTCATCGTTCAGCTTGCCGGTCTTCTCGTAGTATTCCTTGATCGCGGCCTTGACAGCCTGCTCAGCCAGAAGCGAACAGTGCATCTTGATCGGCGGCAGACCGTCGAGTGCTTCCGCGACCGCCTTGTTGGTCAGCTCGAGAGCATCCTCAACCGACTTGCCCTTGATCATCTCGGTCGCCATGCTGCTGGTCGCGATGGCGGAGCCACAGCCGAACGTCTTG
>CAYOHO010000031.1:0-10621 GCA_964403755.1 uncultured Oscillospiraceae bacterium | reverse complement strand
ATAGATGAAGAGGCTGTCTCTCGGCAGTTTTCAACTGCTTTTGAGACAGCCCCTTTCTGTGCGTGTGCTGCATGGCGCCCGGCGCCAGGATGCCGCGGCCTATTCCATGACGACCGTCACCTGGTGTTCGCTGTCGTCGTCGAGCAGGAAGAAGCGGTCGCTTTCGACCGGCTTGCCATCCAGGGTCAGGTTGGCGATCCGCGTGCCGGCGCCGCCGGGATTCTCGAAGCGGATGCGGTAGAGCGATCCACCGGCCCGGTAGTCGACGGACCACTGCTTCAGGGCAGCCGGCGTGGCCGGATCAAGGACCAGGTGGTCGCCGGCACGGCGGATGCCGAGCAGCGACTGCAGCAGGGCCTGGTACATCCAGCCGGCCGAGCCGGTGTACCAGCTCCAGCCGCCTTTCCCGGTAAACGGCTCGCCCATGTAGATGTCAGCGGCCATGACGTATGGTTCGCGCTCGTAGCGCATCATGTCACGAGTCGTAGACGTTGCCCGGATCGGGTTGAGCAAGGCAAGCAGCTCCGCTGCCTCGCTGCCGCGCCCCGCACGGGCATACCCCATGGCCAGCCAGACAGCCGCATGGGTGTACTGGCCACCATTTTCGCGGATGCCCGGGTAGTAGCCCCTGATGTAGCCCGGATCGGGCTGGGCGGTGTTGAAGGGCGGCGTCAGCAGTTGGATGACAGAGACGTCGCGATGCACCAGCAGCTGTCCGGCCGAGTCGAGCGCCTGCCGGACCCGCTCGGCGCTGCCGGCGCCGGAGAGCGCCGACCAGGACTGGCTGATCGAGTCGATCTGGCACTCCTCGCTGAAATGGGAACCCATCGGTGTGCCATCGTCGAACCAGGCCCGCAGATACCAGCGTCCGTCCCAGGCGTTCGCCTCAATGCTTTCACGCAGCTTCCCGGCCATGGACTCCAGGCGGCTGGCGCTGTCCGGATCGTTCATCTTGCGACAGACCGGCGCGAAGCGCGTCAGCACGGTGTAGAAGAACCAGGCAAGCCAGACGCTTTCGCCCCGGCCCTCGATGCCGACCCGGTTCATGCCGTCGTTCCAGTCGCCGCCGCCCATCAGGGGCAGGCCATGGGAGCCGAAGCGGCTGGCATGCTCGATCGCACGCAGACAGTGCTGGTAGATGCTTTCAACGTGGTCTGAAGCCGTGGGCGCGAACAGCCGCTCATGTTCGTCCGGCTTCAGCGGCTCGCCGTCGAGGTAGGGGGCGGACTCGTTCAGCAGTGCGGTGGAGCCGGTGTGCTCGATGTAGGCAGCCGCGACATAGGGCAGGAACAGCAGGTCATCGGAGATGCGGGTCCGCACGCCGCTGCCGGAGTCGGGGTGCCACCAGTGCAGCACATCGCCCTCGAGGAACTGGTGGGCGCTGCAGAGGCGGATCTGCGCCGCCGCGATTTCGGGATTGCCATGCAGCAGGGCCAGCGTGTCCTGCAGCTGATCGCGGAAGCCGATGGCGCCGCCGCTCTGGTAGAAGGCGGATCGCGCCAGAAGACGACAGCTGAGGGTCTGGTAGAGCAACCAGCCATTGAGCAGGAGATCCATGGCGCGGTCACTCGACTGGACCCGCGCCTGCCCAAGGATGCGCTCCCAGCCGGCCCGAACCTGGTCCAGCTCAGCCAGCGCCTGGGCCGGGGTGCGGAAGCGGGCGGTCAATCGGCTGGCTTCCTCGGCATTTGCGGCCTGGCCGAGGCCGAGGACGATCGTGCGCGATTCACCGTCGGCAAGGCTTAGGTCCATCTGGATGGCGCCGCACGGGTCGTAGCCGGCACCGGTGGCGCCATCGAGCTGGTCGGTGGCCAGGCCGCCGGGGTAGCAGATCGAGCTGCCCTGGCCGAGGAAGCTGCTGCGGTCGCCTGTCCAGGCGACCACCGGTTCGCTGCCATACAGGAATGCAACCTTCTGGCGTTCGCGCGGGACATAGACATTGCGGGCCAGGAACAGGCTGCCATGCTCGTCAAAATGGGTGACGACGTAGGGCGCTGTCTGCTCGCGCAGTACGCCGAGGACCCATTCCGCATAATGGATCACGGAGAGCCGGCGGGCGCGGCCGCTGGTGTTGCGGAGCGTGAGCACGCTGAGCTTGAGCGGGGCTTCGGCGGCGACAAAGATGGTCAGGCTCTGGTCGAGGCCTATCTCGTCATGCGCGAACACCGAGTAGCCGAAGCCGTGGCGTACGTGGTGGTCGTGGCCGCGTCCCGGCTGGAGCGCCACCGGCGTCGTGATGGCGCCAGACTCGCGGTCGCGGATGTAGATGGCCTCCGAGGCAGGATCGGTCACGGGGTCGTTGGACCAGGTGGTCAGCTTGTTTTCACGGCTGTTCTCTGCCCAGGTGTAGCCGGCGCCGGTCTCAGAGACCAGGCAGCCGAAGGACGGGTTGGCCAGGACGTTGACCCAGGGAGCTGGCGTGCTGCGGCCGGCGGCCGGCCAGATCTCGTACTCGCTGCCGTTGGCGCCGAAGCCGCCGATGCCATTGAAGAACTCGAGTGTCTGGGGCGGCGGCCGGATCACGCTGTCCTCCGACTGGCTTTCGGTGCCGAGCCCGTCAGGGAGCAGGATGGCGCGATTGCCACGGTGGGACTGCAGGGCCGTGGCGCTGCGGCGGCTTCGGTAGATGCCCTCATGCGGGTTGATGACCATGCGGGCAACGGTTGACAGCAGAGTCGACTCCTCCGGACTCATCTGACTGCGCCGCAGCACGAAAAGACTGGGCTTGCGCTGCTCGCCGCTGTAGATCTTGAGGATGCTGGTCAGCTCCATGATGCTGTTGTGCAGCGGCAGGGAGTAGCCCTCCGCCTCCTCGTTGAGCAGCACGAGGTCGACCTTGACGGTCTGCTGGCGCAGGAACTCGTAGGCAGCCAGCGCATCGCGCACCGCGGGCAGATCGGCCAGGTTGCGCACCCGCATCAGGATGATCGGGTCGTCGCCGGAGATCCCGAAGCGCCAGAGTCCGCTCTGGCCGAGGCTGTTGCGCTGGATGACCGCATCATCATCGCGGAAGACGCGGGTGGGAAAGAAAAGCGGGCCGACCAGCGACTGGATGGCGTTGTGCAGGCTAGACGTGAGGTTGAGGTACTTGCGCTCGAGGATGCTGCTGGTCTGCGCCTGGCGGAAGATGTCGTCATCGACCAGCGAGCGATGCAGCTGCCGGGAGAGCCGCAAGGCATCGTCCCGGTCAGGGCACCAGGCCGTGATGAACGTGAGCGACACGGACTGGCCGGCTGGCACGCGCACGGTGGCGCGCAGGCTCAGGATCGGATCGTTGGCGAAGCCGGGCCGGCCGGAAAGCGGCAGACGGCTGCGCAGCGCCTGGGGCAGCTGCGTGCTGCCGCCGCGCCCAAGAAAGGCGCGCCGGTCCGTCTCATAATCGATGGCGCGCAGCAAGGGCGCCGCCGTGCGCACCATGTGGAGCACACAGCCCGGCTTCTCGTCCGGGCTGCGCGGACGCCGGTCCGCCAGCAGGACATTGCCTTCGCGGATGAATGCCATCTCGAGGAACAGCTTGTTGAAGGCCGGGTGGCTGGCTTCCGCCAGGTACCGGTCATTCACGACCTCGAGGTAGCTGGTTGCCTCGAGCACGGCCGGGCGGTCCCCCTGGTTGGAGAAAGTGACCCGGCGGAGCTCGAAGTTCTCGAGCGGCGACAGGGTGATGTCGGTGCGGGTCGTGATCAGGCCATCGCGCCGGTGGAACTCGACCTTGTCGGCCGAAAACGTCGTCTGATATTCGTCCGGATGCACCAGGGTGGGATGGTAGGCGCTGCTCCAGACCTGGCCGGACTCGATGCTGCGCACATAGATGAACTGGCCATGGCTCTGGCCGACCCATTCCGGCCGCCAGCGGTTCACCATGATGTCACCGCAACGGCTGAAACCCTGGCCGTCGGAGGTTAGCATGAGCAGGTAGCGGCCGTTGGAGAGGACATGGGCCTCCGGTATTGCCGGACTGAGCTCGGTGATGCTGCGGCTCTCGACCGGTTTTTCCTGGAACTCCTGCTGGTCGATGTTGATCGAATAGCCGTACCGGGCGAGCAGCACGAGTACAGGCGAGCGCTTTTCCTCCAGCAGGACTTCCGTTGCCTTGACCATCGGATCCATGTGGAAGCGCCGCTGCAGGGCCCACCCGTTGAGGAAGTTGCTGAGCGAGGCCATGATCATGCCCTGGTGGTGGGCCATGAAGCTCTGGACCAGCGAAAATTCCTTGAGGCTGGCCGCGTTGGGCCGGCTGAAGTCGAGCGACTCGAACATGCCATAGCGGCCCAGGGCGCCGATATCGCGCAGGCGGCGCAGGTTGCGGATCGCGGCATCCGGCTTGACGGGCAGCGCCAGCACGGTAGCATAAGGAGCCACGACGCGGGCCGGCCGCATGCTCGACTGCAGGCGCAGGTACTGCATGCCGAAGGCCATGTACCGGTAGTTCGAGTTGACATCAAACAGGAAGTGCTGCGACTCGGATATGCCCCAGGGGATGCCGTGACGGCGGCCGTGCGTGATCTGGCGGATGACGGCGGCCCGGCAGCTGCGCTCGATCAGGGTGCCGTGCGGCGTACGCAGGATGAGGTTGGGCATGAGGTACTCGAACATGGTTCCGCTCCAGGAGACGAGCGCCGGGAGACCGCGGACCAGGGTCAGCGGCCGTCCGAGCGCGAACCAGTGCCGCTGGGGCACGTCGCCTTTGGCGATGGCCAGGAAGCTGGCCGTGCGGGCCTCGGAGGCAAGCAGGTCGTAGTGTCCGCTTTCGGCGCTCTGGGTGGAGACGTTGTAGCCGATGTTGAACAGGCGATGCTTCGCGTCGTAAAGAGACTTGAAATCGGCGTCGCGCACGAGGCAGTCCATGGTCCGGCAGAGGCTGTGGATGCGCTCGAGGAGCATGGCGGCGGCCGGCTGTCCGAGGTCGGCCAGTTGCTTCAGGCTGAGCTGGGGGTCCGGCCCGTTGGGGCGGGCAAACAGCTCCAGATCGGCATGCAGGGCACTGGCGGCGCCCTTGATGGCCTTGAGCCAGTCATTATCCGGCGCCAGCCGGCCGGCGGCTTCTTCCAGTGTGGCGAAGAGGCGCTCCCGCTCCGCTTCGCTGGCCAGTGAGCCCTTGAGGATCGCCGGCTCCAGGCCGGCAGCCGCCAGCGTGTCGCGCAGACCCTGCACCAGCCGGCTGCCGAAAAGCGGCTGGCCCGACAGGTCCAGCAGGCCGTTCTTGAGCGTGAGCAGCGCAGTCAGGAAATTGCCGCTGTCGACTACCGAGACATAGTGCGGCCAGAGCAGCTCGAGTGATTCAACCTGATACCAGTTGTACAGGTGGCCGTTCCACTTCGCCATGCGCTGGACCGTCTGCAGGACGCGGTCGCAGTGGTCGGCCAGCTCGCGCAGCGTGAGGTAGCCGAAGTCGCAGGCGCTCAGGGCCGAAAGCAGCTGCATGCCGATGTTGGTCGGCGAGGTCTTGTCGGAAAGGCGCGGCCCGGGGAACAGCTGGAAGTTGTCGGGGCAGAGCCAGTTGCACTCCCTGGTGGTGAAGTCCTCGAAGAAGCGCCAGGTCAGGCGTGCCAGGACCCGCAGGTCGCGCTCGTCATCAGCCGCCAGGGGACGGCGCCGGGCGGTGCGCGGTGGCTGGCTGACGCGCCAGGCAAACCAGGGTGCCGCCAGCCAGAATCCGGCCAGCGTCAGCAGCAGGGCGCGGCTGATGCCGGCAGCCTGGAGCCAGGCAGCGGCGCCCAGCAGCAGCGGAACGGCCAGAGACGGCAGCAGCAGGCGGATGTAGCTGGGCAGGGTGTTGCGCAGGCTCTGCTCGACGGATTCCGATGTCTGCCATTCCAGCAGATGACGGCGGGTGATGGCCATGCGGAACAGGGTGCGGATAACGGCGTCGAGTGACAGCCAGGCACGGAAGGGCAGGAAGATGACGTAAAGGGCAGCCTGGACGAGCATGTCGCCGGCATTTTCGCCCAGCAGTTGGAAGGCCACACGCACCGACGGGTTGCGCAGCTTGGCCAGGAGGGTTCCTGAGAGGAGCACAATGAACTGAAAAGCGTCGCCGAAGAGGACAAAGGGCAGCCAGAGCCACGGGTGGGCGGGGAAGAGCCAGACGTTGAGCAGGATGGCGCCGACGCCGGCCACCGGTGTCAGGCTGCGCCGCAGGTTGTCGAGCATCTTCCAGCGTGAGAGCCAGTTGACCGGCGAGCGGCTGAAGATCCAGGGCAGCAGCTGCCAGTCGCCGCGAATCCAGCGGTGGTCGCGGCGGGCAAAGGCGGCGAAGTTCGGCGGCGTGCTGTCGAGCAGGCGGATGCCGCTGGCGAAGGCGCAGCGCGTCAGGCTGCTCTCGAGCAGGTCGTGCGACAGCACCGTGTTCTCCCGGATCATGCCCCGCAGAAGCTGGTGCATGATCCGGAAGTCGTAGATGCCCTTGCCGATGAATATGCCCTCGCCAAAGGCATCCTGGTAGATGTCCGAGACGACGGAGGCATAGGTGTCAATGCCGGAATCACCGGCGAAGACGCGGGAGAAGACGCTGCTGCGCGTGTCGCTGATCCTTGCGGAAACTTCCGACTGCACGATGGCATAGCCGCTGACAATGCGGCTTGTGCGGGGGTCGATGACCGGCCGGTTGAGCGGGTGTGCCAGGATGCCCACCATCATGTTGGCGCTGTCGCGCACCAGTTCTGTATCGGCGTCAAGCGTGAAGACGAAGCGAAAGCCGGACAGACTTTCCGGAGAGCCGACCCTGATCTGGAAGCTGACGGATGGCTCTCCGGAAAGCAGGGCATTCAGCTCCTCGAGCTTGCCGCGCTTGCGCTCCCAGGACATCCAGCTGCGCTCCGACTCGTTCCAGCGCCGGCGGCGCGTCAGCAGCAGAAAGCGGGGCTGCGGCGTAGGGTAGCGGTCGTTGAGGGCCTGCACGGCTTCGGTCGCCGCTGTCAGGATCTCGAAGTCGTCCGGGGCCGTTTCCGTCGGCGCGTCGCGCAGGTCGCCGAGGATCGCAAAGGACAGGTTGTCCTGTCGGTTTGCCAGGAAGTGCTTCTCGAGCCGTTCGGCGTAGGAGCGGGCCGAACCGGCGCTGCCGAGAATTACCGGCATGACGACAAAGGTGCGGAATGCATCCGGGATGCTTTCCTGGAAATCCATCGCCAGCTGCGGCTTTGGCTTGATGATATGGGTGAAGAGGACATGGGTCAGCAGGATGCCGATGCCGATCGCGAGCACTGCCAGACAGGCCAGGAACGCGCCCGCGGCGGCCGGGCCGGCGCCGAAGCCCGCGGCGGCCGGGCCGGCGCCGAAGCCCGCGCCGGCGGCTGCCCAGGCCAGCCAAAGCTGCAGGCCGGTTAGCGTCGTGATCGAGGTGAAGTAGAGGAGGCTGCGGATGGCGCGCCCCCGGCTGTTCGGCTCGAGCGGCCGGAAGGGGCGGCTGGCGATGAAGTCGGCCAGCAGGCTGCGGCCGCGGCCAACCAGGTAGGTGCCGACATGGTCGGGGACAGGCAGCTGGTCCCAGGGGATGCCTGGCATCTCGCTGAGGGCTGCTGGCGGCGGGCTGTCCGTGTTCGCGCGGGCGCCGCCAGCGGCGTCCGTGGCGCTGAACCGGGTGCCGGCAGCGGAAATGTCTTCGGCAGCGGCATCGGTGTTCGCAGCGGTGGCGCCGGCCTGAACGTGGTAGGCGCCGAGGCGGGCGAGCTGGACCGCCTTGGCGGCGACTGCCGATTCCCTGATCCGGAAGCGCCGGGCGAGCTTTTCGACGCTGTGGCGGTATCGGGCGCGCGTATTGATGTCCATGCGGCTGTAGACCTGGGCGGGATCGAGCTCGAGGGACGACTCGCACAGGGAGATCTCCCGGAAGCTCTCTTCCCAGTTCAGTTCACCGATTTCCTTGAGGCTCCGGATCAGGGCGCTGACAGTCGATTCGGCCAGGGCTTCGCGCTGACGGTCATGCATGACGAGGCTGAACAGCATCTGCTGGTATTCTTCGGTACTGACGCCGCTGAGGCTTGCCAGCCAGCGCACAATCTCGGTTTCGTCGACGGAAAGGGTGCGCAGCCGGTACATGAAGTGGGCGAGGAACACCTGGCTGCTGGTCTTGTTCCAGAAATTGTCCTGCTGGAGGATAGCGGATGTTTCCTGCGAGCCGCGGCACAGTGCCGCAGCCACGCGCTCGGCTGTCGCGTCGGCCTGGGTGCGGATCCGGATGCCCTGGAGCAGGCGGATGGCCTCCTCGACGATGCGCTCGAGCAGGCAGAGGGTGAGCACGTGCGGCAGCGCCCAAAGTTCCCGTGACGTCAGCTCCTGCTCCTTCTGATAGTCGCACAGCATGCGGATGAGTGACTCCTCGCGGATATGGCCATTGGTGCCCGAGATGATCTTGTGGGCGATCAGGTAGATGCGCGGGTAGCAGCGCCGGCTCGAGACCGTGAGCAGGGGCAGCCGCGAAAGCGGGCGCAGGCTGCCGGAGCCCTGCAGGCGCTTGATCTCGCGATAGATGAGGTTGTAGTTGTCGAACAGCCAGAGCGAAGCCGGGATGAGCGCGATTGTGCGGGCCGGCGTCTGCTTCAGCTGGCGCCGGATGTACTGCAGGTTGAGGTAGACCCGCCACTGAATGTCGTGGATGATGCCGCAGTGCGCCCTCGGGCGTACCGGGTACTTGCGCGCGAAGGCAGCCATGCTGAACTCGGCCTCGTCGGCGCTGATCGTCGCGTACATCAGCTGCAGCCACTCACGGGTCCGGCCGGTGCTGTTGGCTGGGCGAAGCATGTTCTTCAAATTGTAATATCCGCGATAAAGCAGCGGGAACAAGAGGACGATCGCCAGGATGGACAGGAGGATCGGCCACGTCAGCAGGAATTCCCGAACGAAACGGCCTGCTGATGCCGCAGACGGATTCCCGAACAGGACCGAGGGCATTGCGCAGTACAGCATTTCCTTCGCTCGCTTCCTTTTCCTAATAGCCGCAGCGTCGGACCGGCAGGTCCGACGGCAGCCGAGAGGCTGCTTCTGGCGTCGGTTTCAGCTGGAGCAGGCCGTGCGGCCGGCGAAAGGATGCTTTCATGATACCACAGAACGGTCCTGGTGAGATAGCCGCCGGCTGTGCCTGACGGTATCGCAGCGCAAACCGGACCCGGGCGGGGCGCCGCCCCGACCCGGAAATGGAACCAGTCTGCCTGTGCATGGCCATGATATGAATTTATTGTTAACAATGAAAACATTCCATGACTGGCTGCCCGCACGAGCGTGCAAAGCGGGTTTCCTGAGGGTGCGGTGCGCAAAAGAGGGCCGTCCGGCTGGACGACCCCCCTGTCAGGCAGGCCTCTGGGCGATTGGTTCTGTCAGGCCGGTTGGGGAGCGCGGCTCTGTCGTCAGCGCTTCCGCATGCGCACAGCGGCCGGCAGCGCGTGGAAGGCCGTGACGCTTTCCGGGTCGGGTGCTGATTCCGGGAAGTCGGGGTAGCCGTAGGCGCCCATTTCCTCGCGGTCGAGGCCCTCCAGTTCGATTTCGGGACTGACCCGCAGACCCCAGACCCGGTCGAGCAGCTTGAGGAACAGGAGGGAGAAGCCGAAGCCCCAGACCAGCAGCACGCCGACGCCGGCGAGCTGGGCCAGCAGCTGTGAGAATCCGCCGCCGTAGAACAGGCCGGTGACGGGGCCGGCGACGCCGTTGAGGCCTTCGCCGTAGGTGCCGTCCGCGAACAGGCCGGTGGCGATGACGCCCCAGACGCCATTGACGCAGTGCACCGAGATGGCGCCGACCGGGTCGTCGATCTTCAGCTTGTTCTCGACGAACGGGACCGCCAGGCAGACCAGGAAGCCGCCGATGGCGCCGATGGCGAAGGCAGACAGGACATTGATGTAGGCGCTCGGGCCGGTGACGGCGACGAGGCCGGCGAGGGCGCCGTTGGCGGTCATCGACGGGTCGGGCTTGCCGTACTTGCCCCACATGTAGAACATCGCGACCAGGCCGCCGATGGCGCCGGCGATCATGGTGTTGGTGGCGACGACGGCCATGCGGAAGTCGCCTGCATTCATGGTGGAGCCGGCATTGAAGGCGAACCAGCAGAAGAAGAGGATGATCGTGCCGATGATCGCCATCGGGATGTGGTGGCCGGGGAAGGCGCGGGCCGTGCCGTCCTTGCGGAACTTGCCGAGGCGGGGGCCGATGGCGATGGCGCCGGCCAGGGCGATCATGCCGCCCATGGCGTGGACGACGGCGGAGCCGGCAAAGTCGACGACACCGTGGCCGAGGCCGAAGTTCCTGCCCAGGGAGGAGAGCCAGCCGCCGCCCCAGACCCAGTTGGCGAACAGCGGGTAGGAGATGATCGCGATGAAGAACGACATGATGACGGAGGCGGAGTACTTGATGCGCTCGGCCATCGCGCCGGTCGGGATCGTGACCGTGGTGTCCATGAAAACCATGTGGAAGAAGAACAGGGCATAGATGCCGGCGTCATAGGTTCCGCCGCTGGTGATGAGGAAGCCCTTGGTCCCGAAGATGCCGCCGAGGCCGGGGATGGAGACCAGGCCGTCGAGCACGGCGCCGCCGCTGCCGAGGGTGGCCACGCCGCCGGAGCCGCCCATCTGGAGCGCGAAGCCGGCGAGGAAGTAGCCGATGGCGCCCACGAGGAAGACCATGAAGTTCATGGTGA